>PULU01000149.1 GCA_003551065.1 Thermoplasmata archaeon
CAGTGTGAACCAACTCGTAGTCTTCATTAGGACCTTGATTTCTAACATATATCTTAGCATCATACAGGACTTCTTCGCCCCCAGGATGATTCTCGAATCGATAAGATAGGTTAGGTTTTACATAGAGATCGTTATCCTCTGCGTCGGATTCGGAGGTGTAATCACTGGTAAGATAATGTTCTTCATCAGTTTCAGCTTCGAAACCAACTATCTCCGACAATAGGTCAATATGTACATGAACTGTAGCCTTTATCTCTTCTTCGAATCCACCGACTACAGCCTGGACTTCTAGAGTATATGGTTTTCCGTAACTTTCTCCATGTATGTGCCAATCTAACACAGTATTTACAACAAATTCATTCTGCTCTATATCATAACCAATATTAGCTGTTTCTGTACCCCAACCGAATAGACTGTGTCCACCACTCCACCTTGAACATCCTTCTGTTTCTCCACGACCCGCAAATATATTATGATTGTTATAAGATACATTATGACCTTCTAATCCACGCGCCCGGAACTCTAGAGTTTCAGGAGATAGATCATCTTCAAAATTACCTTCTACAGAAATTAGAATATCTATTTGGGTTCCATATCCCATCTCAAGGGTGCGGAGCTGATTTATTACATTTTCTACAGTTACGTTCAATTCTAAACTGCTGTCATCATCAATTGAAGTTGTAGCTATCGAATTCCGATTGTAAACATATCCAGAAGATGTCCCTAGATCGGGTTGATATTCTACAGTGATCTCATCGTATCCTTCATCTACATTTATCTCTATCTGCTCTTCTCCCTCATCACGATACCCGGCCACGATCATCGTAAACGCAAGCATCGCGATTATCGGTATCACCATCATCCGTGCTTTATTCTTTTCAGATATCTCAATTGATATCTTATCACTCTCGACAATATATAAAGGACTACCTGTATATATATATCGGTGTTTTAGAATGTATATGCTCGTTATTATATTTGATTTAATATTGATTTTAGTGCGGTTCAGATTTACCTGTAATCTATAAACAGTCAAGTTGGATGGATGAACTTGCACATCAAACCTGCAACATCATCTGTTGGATATATCGAAGAAACTCCTGCACCTCACCCCTATCTCTGCTGTAGCCATAGTAGCCTTGTGATTACAAGAGTACTATACGACTGCTCAGCAAATTAGATGACTGACAAACTATTAAATCAGATCGATTTACCATTCTTCCATTAGTTGACCCGTATCGAAAACTTCATCTTCTAATGTTTCCTGAGCATCTACACCGCCGATCACTATAATAGATGAAAATACAAGTAAAATCACTATGCCGAACACAAACAACCTATTCTTAAGCATAGATATCACATCTCCTCTTGAGTGTAAGTCACTCTTGCTGTCGCTCTAATTTCATCCTGAAGACCTTCTAAAATAGCCCGATATTCAATGGTTATTGGTTCTTCGACAAGGCTAGAATGATAATTGTGTTCACCATCCAACGGTAAATGTTCTACTGAAAAGTTATCTTCTTCAACCTCATAATATACAAAAACTTTCTCTCCTAGATTACTACTCTCCATCTCCTCGAGTGAACGAGTTTCTAATCCCTTCTCACCATAATCCACGGAATATAGATATTTGAATCGTAATAAATCTCTTTCTTCTCCTCTCTCCAAAGCTGGGGATTTTATAACTTCTGCCTCTACTATCAATCTCCCCAGATCGTATTCAGGACCCAAATGACCATTAATATTTACGTATTGATTATCATGATGATATCTTGGCTGTTCTGATAATCCTATCCACTTACCAAGTTTTACGTCTATCTCTAAAAAACCTTCTCCGTCATTAATTTCTGACCTAGCTGTGACTCTATATGATTCATTATCCCGAAAGTCTATTTCGTTAACCTCGTCTCCAGGGGGAGGTGGAACTACCACGGTCATCTCATCGTATCCTTCATCCACCTCAATAGGCTCTCCCTCATCACGATACCCGGCCACGATCATCGTAACCGCCAGCATCGCTACGATCGCGACCACCATCACTCGTACTTTATTCTTTTCAGATATCTGACGTGATATCTTATCACTCTCGACAATACATAAAGGACTACCTGTATATATATATCGTTCTTTCATCAAGATCATATCTGACATAAAGCACGATCTATTGAGTTCGATAAATTATTTAATCTTGAAACTGGTGAACCTCTTTTAGACCTCATACTGATACTCTAACAAAATAAAACTACCCTCTCAAACCCCTAGTTCCGATAGATCTGTGACATACTTATTCTAGATCATATACAAGTAAATTTTAAATAATTAAAGTGCACTTGATTCTTAGATAGATATGATGAGAAAGATCACAGTAATAGCGGTTATATCGATCATGCTGGTCGGGCTGTTCGCAGTCCTTCCGAGAGTAAGTGAAGCAGATGAAAGTATAACGGTCACCGATGCTAGAGGAGAAGACGTCAATTTAGAAGCTCCCCCTGAAAGGATAATTTCTTTCATGCCGTCCAATACCGAGATCCTATTCCACATCGGAGAGGGGGATAGGGTCGTTGGAGTGGATGATCTCAGTGACTATCCATCCGAAGTGAACGATCTCCCTAACGTTGGTGACTCCTTTAATGTAGATTATGAAAAGATCACCGAGCTGGAACCAGACGTTGTAGTAACACCCTCTTTCAATACCCAGATGATCGACTACCTAGAAAATATCGGTCATACCGTGGTGGCAACGAATTCGAACACTTTGGAGGACGTTTACACCGATATGAGATTGCTAGGCATCATGTGCGGTATCGAAGAAGAAGCAAACCAGATGGCGGACGAACTTGAAGATGAGATGAACGAGATCACCCAGAACACTGCAGATCTACCCCAAGAAGAGAGAGTCGATGTATTCTACATAGCCTCCGTAGGACCCATATACACACCGGGAAACCACACCTTCCAAAACACCCTGATACAGAACGCCGGAGGGAACAATATCGCAGACCAGGGAGACGGTTGGTGGGAGATATCGAAAGAAACGATCGTCGATGAAGATCCTGATGTGATCATAGCTACGGAAGATCTGGAGGGCCAGGTTCAAAAACTTTCTGAAGATGATGTCTGGCAGAGTATATCTGCTGTAGAAAATGATGAGATATATTACGTTGACGATGACATATTCTCAAGACCCGCACCTAGAGTAGTGGAAGCTCAATCAACGTTAACGGATATCACCGCTGAACATCTAGGCATAGAAGAAAACGGAGAAGAGAATGGAGAAGAGATCCCGGGATTCACCTTACCTATATTGCTTGCAAGTGTAGCCATAATTTTCACGATCTCGATCAAAGATAAGAGTAACCAAAAAGATGATTAAAAAAAATACGGGCTGGATTATAGCAGGGCTTACAGTCCTATTGCTGATAACCGCAATCTATTCGGCCACTGTCGGAACTGCAGATATCTCTTTCAAAGAAGTTGTTTGGATTACACTTTCGGAGGTACCTCTAATAAACAGATACGTAACAGCCCCAGAAGGTTCTCCTAGAACCATCGTCGTGTTGATCAGACTACCCCGTATCGTCCTGGGTATTATAGCTGGAATAAGCCTATCCGTCTCCGGAACTTCTATGCAGGGAATTTTCAAGAATCCCATGGCATCGCCGTTCATATTAGGTGTATCTGCCGGTGGTGGATTAGGAGCGGCAGTTGGATTCTTCCTCGGTGTGAGTTTCTTCTACCTACCTCTTCTAGCTTTCTTAACGGCCTTAGGCACGGTCTTCTTGGTTTTCGCATTGGGTAGGGTGAGGGGGAAAACGGATGTTGCTACTTTATTACTAGCCGGGCTGGCCATGAATTTCCTTATGTCCGGACTCACCAGTTATATACGGTACATGAGTCCTCCGGATAAGATGGTGCAGATGCAGATACTTTCTTTCATGCTCGGTAACCTGAATGAGGCTGCATGGAATCAGATCTACATCACATTACCCATAATGATAGTGGGTGTGGCTTTGGTTTTCGCATATTCTAGGGATCTGAACGTTATACAGATGGGAGAAGGATCCGCTTTACAACTGGGTGTGGATGTAGAAACAACAAAATTCGTACAGCTAGTGACCTCGAGTCTTCTAGCGGCCACTATGGTGGCATTCACGGGCATAATAGGGTTCGTAGGACTGATGATCCCACACGGAGCTAGGTTGATGGTGGGTCCGGAACACAAGCGTCTCATACCTACTGCAGCACTCATGGGAGGAATCTTTCTTATCTTGTGCGACACCATATCTAGGATGATGGGTGAGATCCCTGTAGGTATCATCACCGTTCTACTGGGTTCTCCCTTCTTCATATATCTCCTTATACGGAACAGAGGTGATACAGGATGGTAGGAATTTTAGAAGTAAAAGAACTCACGACAGGTTACGGTGAAAAAGAAGTCCTGAAAAACATCTCATTCGACCTTAAAGATGGTGAAGTTCTTGGAATAATAGGACCCAACGGCTCCGGGAAGAGCACTTTGATCAAAGCCATCACGGGAGTCATACCAATCTGGTCAGGAGAAGTCAATTACGATAAAAAAAATATAGACGAACTTCACCGCAGAGAAAGAGCACATATCATAGGTGTAGTTCCACAAGATACGTTCATAAACTTCCCTTTCACTTCGTGGGAGGTGGTGATGATGGGGAGAAATCCATACCTAGGTCGGTTCGAGAACCCAAAAAAAGAAGATGATCTAGCAGTGAAAAAGGCCATGGAAGCCACTAAAACATTAAGATTCAAAGACCAGTCTGTCAGGGAACTATCAGGAGGGGAACTTCAAAGGGTCGTTGTTGCAAGGGCATTAGCACAAGAACCAAATTTGATATTCTTAGATGAGGCCACCTCTCATCTCGATATCGGCCACAAGCTCGAGATCATGGATTTGATGAAAGATCGAGTGAAACAAAGGGACGTCGGAGTACTGTCAATCCATCACAATCTAAACCTTGCAGCTAGATACTGTGACAAGATCGTACTGTTAGATGAGGGAAAAGTGCATGCTAAAGGTTCACCGAAGGAAGTTTTAACTAGAGCACATCTGAGAGCGGTATACGGGATAGAGGCCGAAGTCGATAAGAACCCGAGAGATGGGTCGTTATACGTAACACCTATCAAAAGAAAAGTTATGAAAGAGGATAAGGAAGAAGTTGTCCATGTAGTCTGCGGCGGTGGGACCGGTGGGACACTGTTGAAAGAATTAGTAGAGCATGGCTACGAGGTGACTACCGGAGTCTTGAATGTGATGGATTCGGATCAGAAGATGGCAGATTTTTTGGATCTGAGATGTGTCACAGAAGCTCCGTTCTCATCTATTAGTGAAAAAACAAAAAGTGAAAATTTAAAGTTGATAAAAGAAGCAGATTTAGTGATGGGTACCGATTTCGCAATAGGACCAGGGAATTTAGATAATCTAAAAGACTTACTTTACGCAGCAGAATCGGGTAAAAAGGTTGTATTACTGGAAAGAACAGGGTTCCAGAAAAGAAATCATGTTGGTTCCAAAGGCGACAAGATCTACCGTGAATTGACCGCCAAAAGCGATGTAAAAATCTTCACTGGTATAGAGGAAATAATGAGGAAATTAGACGAGGGGAATATATAAATACCCTCCTTTCAATCTTCCAACCGCTCGTATTGGGCACTGAAAAACAACTCGAAGAACAAGAGGTGAATCAAGTATGAATAGAGGATTTGGTGCATCTCCCCCAGTAGAAGAGGGAGAAAAGTATGACGTAGAGATCGAAGACATGGGTAAAGAAGGCGACGGTCTCGCCAAGATTAATGATTTCGTCGTATTCATTCCGGATACGGATGTTGGTGATAAGGTCACCATCGAGATAACAAAAGTTCTTCACACCATGGCTTTTGGAGAAGTGAAGGATAAAATGGATTCAGATGAATCTGAAGAGGAGGAAGTCGAATCAGAGGTATCTGTGGAAGAAATTGAGCTCGAATAGAAATCAATATTTACTTTTTGAACAGAATTTCAAAAACCTTTTTTACTTTTCTTTTTAATCCCATGTTATGAAAGGATATTTACAAGTTTACGGCCATACAGCGCTGGATGTCATTTTAAAGACCGATGAGATGCCAGAAGTGAATACCTCTACAGAAGTGAAAGAAAGAAGCGTGAGATGGGGAGGCACAGGTGCTAATATAGCTAAAGCAGCAGCGGACCTAGGCATCAAAACAGGGCTTTCTTCTTTCATCGGTGAAGATTTTCCAAGGGAGTATAGAGATTCTCTATACAGCAGCGAAATCGATCTAGATGGTCTCATTTCGATTCCAGGATATGACACTCCCACCTGCTGGATAGTTACTGAACCCGGTGGAGATCAGATGGCCCTGATGGATCAAGGTGCTATGAAAGATACTGAAGAACAAGAAGTGAGAGAGGAAGTCATCCAAAACTATGAGGTCATCCACATAGGGACAGGTTTGCCAAGGTACTACAAAAGAGTTATCAAAAAGGCAAAAGATTTGAGGAAAACAATAACTTTCGATCCAGCCCAGGAGTTAAAATACGTTTATACTCCAGAGATGTTTGAAAAGCTCCTAGATATGTCGGATATATTCTTTTGTAACCAGAATGAGAGTGATATGGCCATGAAATATCTTGATTTAAATAATACAGATGAACTTTTAAGATTCGTAGATATGGTTATCGTGACTAAAGGGAAGAGAGGGAGCAGGCTGTATACCCAAGATGATACTCATGATATACCCACCTTCGAACCTGGGGATATGATCGATCCAACAGGTGCGGGAGACTGTTACCGAGCGGGGTTCTATGCAGGTATGTACAGAGGGCTTGATCCTTACGACTGTTGTTTAATCGGGTCTGGAAGAGCAAGTTTTGCCCTGGAATCCCACGGAGCTCAAGAGAAAAAAGTCTCTTGGGACGATGTTGTTGATAGATTAGAGATGGCCGGGTATAGCATAATCAATTAATATACCTCCCTGTATATGTATTGACAGCCGGTGGACCCTTTGGTTAAGAAAGAAGATGTCTTAGATGAACTTGAAAGGATGAGTCGGGAGCGTTTCCAAAGACTCTGTTTGTACCTTCTAGAGAAGATGGGTTTTCAGATCACTTCTGCCAGGAGCTCTAACGGTGATCTAGAGGCGGAGGGGGAGATACATAGAGAGGACAGGATAGATGATTATGTTATCAGGATAACTAGATCCGGGGGTGATCCCAGCAAGGAAATAGAGGGGATGAAAGATGTTCTAGGTCCGGGTGTTATGGGATTTTATCTGACTACTAAAGAAACTGAAGATGTGAAGGGAGTAAAAAATATCGAGATCGCAGATGGAGAAAGATTTTATGAGTTATTAAAGGAATACGATAAGATACCCAAGATAAACGAAGAAACAGAAAGTAGAACACTATCTAGTGCAACTGAACAAGATCGATTATTGAGATGGGGGGACGAGTTCAGGGAAAAGGGTGACATAAAGAAAGCTTTAGAGTACTACAGAAAAGCAGTTCAAAGGAAACCAGAGGATATAACTGCTAGGAGGAAGACTGCCGAAACCCTTCTAGAAGACGGGCAGGTCATGGATGCGATAGAACTAATTGAAGATAGCATTGAGGCACTGTCCGAGAGTCCAAATCTTTGGAATATACTCGGCAGAGCTTACCATAAAATCGAGAGATACGACGATGAGGTCGAGGCCTATGAAAGCGCACTGGATATTAATGAAGATCATGTGCCTTCGTGGAAAAATCTAGGGGCTGTTCTATTTGAAAGAGAGGAATACGACGAGGCGGCACTCTGCTTCGATAGAGTTTTAGAAGTGGAACCTAAGGACGAGGTCGCTTGGAACAATAAAGGTCTATGTCTGATAATAAAGGGAGATTTAAAAGAGGCACTAAACTGTATCGATAATGCACTCTCTATATACCCGGAATTCGAGGATGCCCTGATCAACAAGATATTGATATTTGAAAAGCAGAATAGGGTCTCGAAAGCCATTCAGCTAGCTGATAAGCTCACTCAACTATACCCTAAAAAGGAGAATTACCAATATATCAAAGGGGCATTCCTTGAAAAAGCCGGTTACAAAGAGGATGCACTTGATTCTTTAAATAAAGCCCTAAAACTTAATCCAAACTACGACGCTGCCATTAAGTTAAAACAAAGTATAGAGGTATCGATAGAGCAGGTACCGACTGAGGAAAAAACAACTGAAACTGTTCCTGAGGAGGAAGAAAGGAAAGTGGATCATATCCAAGAAGTCATCGAAGAGAAAGATAAATTACAGGTTAAACTAGAGGAGACAAAAAGAGAACTAAAACGGATCAAAGAGACGAAAAAAGAGATAGAAAAAGAGCTCGCAGATCTAAGACAACAAGAGGTTCCAGAAAGTGATGAAGAACAAGAGATAATGAATACTCTTAAAGAAAAAGAAAACAGGTTAGAGCAGGTCATAAAAGAGAAAAAGGAAGTTCAGAAAACATTAAAAGATACTAGAAAAGAGCTCGATGAGGTAAGAATGGAGAAGTCTGAATTAGAGGAAAAGATAGACCAGATAAAGATTAAAGGAGAGGATGGGGGGGTAGATGTTGATAAAAGACTCGAAGATCAGAGAGATCAGATCCAAAGACTTCAACAGGAGAAAGATAAGCTTAAAGAAAACCTAGATAGGAGGAGAAATTTCATCCAAAAATTGAGAGATTCTAAAAAAGAATTAGAAGAGGAACTAGAACGTATTAAAGAAAAAGCAATTGAAGAAGATATCAAGGATGAATTAAGAAAAAGGGAAGAAAGAATTGTGGACCTAGAAAAAGAGAGGGATGAACTCAATGAGAAGCTTGAAGAATTGGAAGAAGAGAAAAAAGGCGAAGAAGTCATAATGGAAGGTATGGCCCATGTGCGAAAAGAAGAGGAACGACTTAAAGAAAAGATAACATATGGTGAGACTGAGATCATATGGAAGATCGGAGACTACGATAAGATCATAGAAAAACTTAGTGGAAACGAGTCTCAAGATTTTTTAAACCTATTGGGAGCAAGTTATTACAGAAAGGGTGATATCGATACAGCAGAAGAAGTGTTCAGAAAAGGAAATAAAAGCCTTCTAGCCAAATTGAATCTTGAAGAATTATATTATCAAAATGGTCAATATCACAACAGTATAAAGATCTCAGAAGAGATCGTCCAAGAGAAAGAGAGTAACTGTGTTTATTGGGAAAGAAGAGGTGAATGTTTAAGACGAGCGGGTAAGGTAGGTGACGCGGTCCTAGCCTATTTGAAAGCTGAGGAATTTTCAGAAGAGGAATTGATAGATTTTATCATGGCCGAGGCAAGATGTAACGCAGGGTCAGAGGACCTTGAGAAAGGGATAGAAACACTAAATAAGATCCCAGAAACATATAAAGTTGAGGATATTTTCAACCTCCTAGGTGTTTTTAAATATAAGAACAATGAATACAAAGAGAGTATCAAAGATTTTAGAAGAGCAGTAAATAAAGAAGAACATGTTTTCTATAATAATCTAGGTTGTAGCGCATACAAATTAGGTCGGTTTGGTGAGGCTTTGTCATCTTTGGAAAATTCTGTTGAGATCTATCCTGAAAATCCGATATATCTTAACAATCTAGGATATTGTCA
>PULU01000074.1 GCA_003551065.1 Thermoplasmata archaeon
CCTGCTAGAAACATAATATTCTTGAGTTATGCCCTCTCATATGCAGAAAGCATAGATGCTGACACTATTTACATTGGTGCCACTGCAGTCGATTACAGCGGATATCCCGATTGCCGCCCTGCCTTTTTTAAAGCCTTTAAAAAGATGGCTAAAAAAGGTACAAAAAGAGGTATAGAAGGTAAAAAGATCGATATCAAGACTCCTTTGATCGATAAAAGTAAAGCTGGGATCATAGGAATAGGTGATGAATTATCTGTTCCATTTGAAAAGACATGGAGTTGTTACAAAGGCGGTGAAAAGGCCTGTGGAGTCTGTGATTCGTGTAAACTGAGGTTGAAGGGATTCGATGAGGCTGGTCTAAAAGATTCTATTGTTTATGAGGACATTAAAGATCAGTGACTACTGGTGCCCCTTTCCTTTTTTCTTGTAATGGAAAGAGTATATAACTGCTGATGCTGCCATTGTGAGTATTATAATTCCCGTATTCAAAAAGGGTATATCATCATCGTCATCCTCTCTTTCCATCAATTCGTAATCGGTGAGTTCCTCTGTTAATTGTAAATTTCCATACAGATACTCCTCTCTCTTAACCATATTTTTGACTTCAGGTGAATAGTAATAATATTCTACAAATTCTCCCATACCTTCATATTGGGTGATATTAATAACATAAGTATCGAAGGTGCCTGCCGGTACCTCTACCGTGGTTATCTCTTCTACCTTAAATTCCAGTTCCCATTCTTGTTGTTTCTCCCACGTACCTCCATCCTCTGGTTCTCTCCAGATTATCGTTGCGCTATCCCAAGTCGTTCCAACATCTAAAGGAAATTCGAATCGTTTTAAAGTTGGATTATATGCGAAAGTCCCCTCATCACTCATTTCGGCGACCAATGATAATCCATCGATGGTATAGAAATGTGTTTCTACAAAATCATCTATTGTATAATTTATCATGTAGCAGTCGAATATAGTTTCATCGATATCTATATGTTCTCTTTCGGAAACCATTTCAGCAGTGTAATTCTGTACACGATAACTCTCATTGCTTCTATAACTCCAATTATCCCCCTCTACCCATGTTGGTACTTCATCAGCTGAGATATCACTACTCTCAGTCATAAGGGCAGATGATGAGATGATCAAAAATGATATTAAAATTAAAACGGTAGTAGTAACATACCTTTTAGGACTATGGTTAACCATGATATCACCTAAATCATTTTTTGCACCGCTTATATAGTTTTTCCAAAACAAAGGATGGTAACATGAGGACTATTTTTATGTATAATCCCGTACTTTTTCTCAAAAAAGTGCCTGCTAACTCACTAACGTTAGCTGCCCATTTTTATCAACTTCTTTCACATACGTTCAAGAAGCGTGATAAATGCGGGGGGAGGGATTCGAACCCTCGGACCTCTACAGGACAGCGCCCTGAACGCTGCGCCGTTGGCCATGCTTGGCTACCCCCGCATGTTGTAACGAGTTTGGGAATGAGCCTGAACAATCCTCAGAATATTTTGTAAGCGTTGTTCCTGATGATGAATTGTTTTGAGAGCGTAGTATTTACAGCATATTTCTAGTCAATGATATACGTTCAAATCCTTAAGATATCCTAGTTCATAGGTTTTACCAATCTGGTTCATATGGCCCATGTAATGGGTCATATCATTCTTCGATGCCTTTCTGGATCTCTAAAATCTCCATCTCAAAAGTCAGAGGTGTATTGTTGACTTCTTCGTTGAAATCGAGGGTTATCTTTTCTTCTGAAACACCTACAACTATGCCGGTTGTATCGGATCCCTGACCGCTTTCCATCTTTATATCTTGAATATCGGCAAAATCCTCCCGATGTAAGGCTATAT
The DNA here is from genome assembly GCA_003551065.1 of Thermoplasmata archaeon. Taxonomy (GTDB): domain Archaea; phylum Thermoplasmatota; class Thermoplasmata; order Halarchaeoplasmatales; family Halarchaeoplasmataceae; genus Saliniplasma. Next base: position 1,863 of record PULU01000074.1, read on the forward strand.
GTTCTGCATCTACTAAGCTTGGCTTATCCACCTCGTGCCAGAGTTCTATAACATCATCGGATGAATCTATCGAAAGTACTTCCGTTGTCCAGTCCCAGGACCCCTCGATATAAGTCTGATAAGTTTCTCCTTCATCTGGTTGATGCATCATCGTGACTATTTCTCCCTCGATGGAGATAACGGTTTTGTCCCAACTCCAGAATCTATCAGTAACAACCATATTGATATTGGGTTCTTCCCCATATCTCCTACTGAAAGTATCCATATCTATCTCTTCGTAGACTGGTATCTTTTCATCTCTCTCGATATCTACGATCAGATCTTCACTCCACTCCGGATAAGCTTTTTCAGGAGGAACGGTGAAAGTTTTAGTCTCCCCTTCCTGCATACCTATAATATTTTCGTTCCATCCTTCTATAACCCCTTCTCCGACAGTGAATTGGAACGGTTCTCCCCGATCTCGCTCGGTGAAAGTTATGATAGTTGGATCAGTTACCTCTCTACTTGAATCAAATATTCTTTCTTCCTCATAGATCCTATCATCTTCAAGCCATCCTTTATAATGGACGGTGACTATATCTCCTTCTTCGACAACATTTTCTGGTTCTTCAACTTCTTCGTCCTCAGTGAAATAATATCTATTAACAGCAAGAGCTCCACCGATAGAAGCACCAATCAAAACGATCACGATGATGTAGATTGTAGTTCTGTTCATGTGTTATCATCTAATAAAAAATGTGCCCATGTAATAAATGTTGCGGACTCAAACATCGAACATCCTAAGACAAAAAGTCATAGTTACCAATGTTATAACTATAAATAAGATAGTCAATTAAGGTTATTGGATACAATGACAACAGTAACCGTTGTAGGTGCCCAATGGGGTGACGAAGGTAAAGGTAAGATCACAGATTATTTTGCAGAAAAATCTGAGTTCATCGTACGTTTCCAAGGAGGCAATAATGCTGGCCATACTATAGTTATAGGAGAAGAGGAATACAAATTACATCTTATACCTTCCGGTATCTTAAGATCCGACAAAAATGCTGTTATCGGGAACGGTGTGGTAGTTGACCCAAAGGTCCTTCTAGAAGAGATAAATAAATTAAAAGATAGGGGAATAGATGCTGATAATCTAGTATTATCTGATAGAGCTCATCTCATCATGCCTTATCATTTAGCCATGGACGAGCTCGAAGAGAGATTGAAAAAGGGATTCAGCGCCGGTACTACAAAAAAAGGTATCGGTCCTTGTTATTCTGATAAAGTTGCTAGATTTGGGATAAGAGTAACCGATCTATACAATCCAGAGGTATTGAAAGATAAACTTTCAGTCATAGTCCCTATAAAAAATAAGATATTTAAGGGTCTAGGTGAAGATATTGAATTCGGAATAGAAGACATTTTTGAAGAATATCTGGAATATGGACAGAAGTTGAAAAGATACGTGTACGATACCTCTGTGATTCTATACGATGCGTATCAAGAGGATAAGAACATCTTATTCGAGGGAGCTCAAGGTACTCATTTAGATATCGATCACGGCGTTTATCCCTATGGAACATCATCTAACACGGTATCCGCAGGTAGTAGTATAGGTACAGGCCTAGGTCCTAAGTTTATTGATGAGGTTATCGGCGTTACAAAGGCATATACTAGTAGAGTCGGGACTGGACCTTTTCCCACTGAGTTAAAGGATGAAACCGGTAAACATCTTCAGGAAAGGGGAAAAGAATTCGGTACAACCACCGGGAGGCCACGAAGATGTGGATGGTTAGATATGGTCATGGTAAAGTTCTCTGTAAAAGTCAATTCATTGACTTCCATAGCTTTGACCAAATTGGATGTTTTGGAAGGCTTAAAAGAAGTAAAAGTTTGTACACATTATAGATATGAGGGCGAGGATATACATCATTCACCTGCAGATATTGAGAAACTTTCAGATGTAGAGCCGATCTATAGAACCTTCAAAGGCTGGGACAATATCGATTGGGATAAAATACCAGAGAAAGGATACGACCATCTACCAGAAGAAGTCAAAGAATATATCCAATTCATAGAAGATGAAACCAAAATACCTGTCGATCTTATCTCAATTGGACCAAAAAGAGAACAAACCATCGAGAGATGATTTTAAAACTGTTCAGAAACTTTAAACTCCTTTCTCTCTTTTTCCCGCTGTTCACTGAAATATTCTCTGATGTCTTCTCTAACCTGGGTAGGATAGTCCTCGTTTAGACAAGCTAAACAAAGTTCATTTTTTTCTCTTCCTATACCCTTTACAAGACCGTCTATCGTTTGATAAGTAAGTGAATCACAGCCAATATCCTCTCTTATCTCCTCAACCTTTTTATTTGCTGCTTTTAATTCGTGCTTCGTAGGCATATCAACACCGTAATAACAAGGAGCTTTGATCGGTGGACACCCCACAAGGAAATGAACCTCTTCGGCTCCAGACTTTTTGACTAATTGAACGAGTTTTTTGGAGGTGGTCCCTCTCACTATCGAGTCATCGACCAATGCCACTTTTTTACCCTTGAGTTCTTCGATTATAGGATTCAGTTTTGTTCTCACGCCTGTTTCCCTTGATAACTGATCCGGCATGATGAAAGTTCGTCCAACATATCTGTTCCGTAATAAACCCTCACGATAGGGGACTCCTAATTCTTCAGCTATGGCCAAAGCATACGTTCTAGCAGTATCTGGTACGGGTATCACAACATCTAGATCGTGATCGTTTTCCTTCCATTTATTAGCCAATTCCTTCCCCAATCTCAGTCTAGCTTCGTAAACGTTCGTCCTTTCTATTGTTGAATCTGATCTAGCAAAATAGACCCACTCGAACATACAGTGTCGGGACATATTAGGTCTCACTTGTCTAGTTTCGATGGTTTTAGTCTCTCTGATCAGAATAGCCTCACCAGCTTTCACGTCTCTTACAATGTCGTATCCCAAAATATCTAAAACTATATTTTCAGAGGCTACTGCATAACTCGAACCTTCAAGGGTTACTTTCTTACCGAATATCATAGGTCGTATGCCGTGTGGATCACGGAATACCAGAAGTCCAAATCCCTGAATCAAAGCTATTACGGAATAACTTCCATTCAGTCTGTCCATGGTCCTCCCCACAGCTCTGAACAACGCCTTTTCGTTGATCTTGTCTTCCTTAGCCAACTCTCTAGAGAAAACAGCTAGTATGAGTTCAAGATCACATTGGGACATGAGATTGAATCCTCCTTCTTCTTCGATCTGCTTGTAGTTGACTATATTACCATTGTGAGCCATCCCTATCTTCAGTGGATAGACCGTTTGGAATGGTTGTGCATCCCTTCCAGGTTCAGATCCTATCGTAGGATAGCGAACATGCCCGATACCCATGTTTCCTCTCAAATTACTTAGTGTATTTTTATCAAAGACATCTCCTACAAGTCCAGGTCCTTTTATGATACGGGTATTTCCATCCTCTGCAATATATATCCCCGCACCGTTCTGACCCCTATGTTGGATGGCAAAAAGACCATTGTATAACTCTAAGGGTGCCTTATCTGTTCCTAATATACCGACGATCCCGCACATGTGAATTACCACGTTTGTCGTTTTTAATACAATTTAATCAAATATGTAGGGGTGTTTTAAATGTATCGTATGTAATGTGAAGTCGATCCTACTATCAACTATTATATATAAATAGTAAAATGGACTTTTATTTTATATTGAATACATCGATGGCTAAGACTAGTAGTTATATTTGAACCTGACAAACCTTTATAAAATTTTCAAAGATCTCAACGCCGTATTCAGTATGATCCACTTCTGGATGGAATTGAAGACCATATATTTTCTTATCTTTATGTTTGAAAGCTTGATATTTGCAGGACTCCGATGTTGCAAGGTGTATCAATTTTGGTCCCAATTCTTTTACTTCGTCATTGTGAGATTCCCATGCAACGAATTCGTTAGGTATGTCGATAAAAAGATCATTCTCTTCCAGAACTTTGATATTTGTTTTCCCATACTCTGGACTTTCACTTGCGCCAGCTTCACCATCATAATATCTCGCGATGAATTGTGCTCCAACACAGATCCCTAGGATCGGCACATCCAACTTTTCGAGATATTTATCGGTCCTACCAAGTTTTAGATTTTCATCGGATATACGTGGAGCTCCGCCGGATAATATCAACCCATCGACTTCGATATCCTCCACGGGTGTATCATTCTTGATTATATCTGAATCTATATCGAGGTACTTGAGAACCCTCCATTCCCGATGTGTCCATTGACCTCCATTGTCTACTACATCAATTTTCATGATCTCAAACCTTATAATATATTATTTATTTTTTTGTTCCATGGTAGCTTTGATGAATTCAAGGAACAATGGTGCTGGTTTCATAGGTCTAGATGTGAACTCAGGATGGAACTGGCAGCCGATAAAAAAGGGATGGTCTTCCACTTCCAAGATCTCCATCCTTTTTTTGTTAGGTGATTTTCCACTGAATTTGATACCTTTCTCTTCCATTTCATCTTTGTAATCCAAATTTACCTCATACCTATGTCTATGTCTTTCTTTGATCTCTGTAGATCCGTATATTTCATGAGCTCTTGTTCCTTCTTCTATCAGGATCTTCTCAGAACCTAGCCTCATGGTTCCTCCCATCATATCGATACCTCGCTGCATGGGCAGAAGATCGATCACTGGGTGAGGTGTCTTTTCGTTGAACTCTGAACTGTTAGCTTCTTCTAATCCTAAAACATTTCTACAGAATTCAATAACGGAAACCTGGAATCCCAAACATATAGTTAATATAGGCACTTTGTTTTCTCTAGCAAAGTTTACTGCATTGATCTTTCCTTCGATACCTCTATTACCAAAACCACCCGGAATCAAAATACCATCCACATCATCTAAAAGTTTCTTAGGTTCATTTTCTTCGAGTTCTTCAGATTCTATCCATTTGATGTTTATTTCAGTTTTTGCTTCTGCCTGGCAGTGATGGAAAGCTTCAACGTGACTTTTGTATGCGTCTTCAAGTTCACAATATTTCCCAACTAAGGCTATTTTGACTTTTTCTGTGGGATTCTCATAGTTATCTAGGAATTCTTTCCACTCATGGATATCATGTTCAGGTTCTCCCAAGTTCAATTTCTTCATAACGTAATCGATGAATCCCTCTTCTTCCAATATAAGTGGTACCTGATATATACTTTCAGCATCCGGAGAACTGATCACTGCTTCCTTTGGAACATCGCAAAATAATGAAATCTTTCTTTTTGTTGATTCTTCTAATTTCTTCGGACTCCTACCCACGATTATATCCGGTTGGATACCGATCTCTCTGAGTGCCTGGACTGAATGCTGGGTAGGTTTAGTTTTTTGTTCACCAACCACATCTAAAACGGGTATCAAAGTTGTATGTATAAAGATGAAATCATTACTTTCTTCTCCGACCTCCATATGTAGCTGCCTACTCGCTTCCATAAAAGGCATGCTTTCGATATCGCCGATAGTCCCACCGATTTCGACCAGGACAATATCAGCATCGGTTTCATCTGCAACTTTCCAGATCCTTCTGTTGATCTCATCGGTTATATGGGGTATTATCTGAACCGTTTTGCCTAAATATTTTCCAGCTCTTTCCTTTTCTATAACACTTCTGTACACTTTACCCGTCGTTATATTGTCGTCTCCGCAGAGGTCGATATCCAAGAATCGTTCATAATTTCCAAGATCTAGATCAGCCTCAGTCCCATCGTCTAAAACAAATACTTCGCCATGCTCGAAAGGATTCATAGTACCTGCATCGCAGTTCAGATATGGATCTATTTTAATAGCAGTAACAGAAAACCCGTTGGCTTTTAACAATTTTCCGAGAGAAGAAGTAACGACACCTTTTCCTAAACCCGATAAAACACCGCCCGTGACAATTATAAATTTCGTCATACTCTATTCACGGGAGAAGAGTAATGTAAAGGAAGTGTTTAAGTTTTTGGTTTCCTATCGTTTTGAGATAGTATTTTTGTCAGGCTATTTTCTATGTCGATTTTGGTTTGTTCGAAATCGCCATCTAAATGAACCACGGTACCGTATTTATTGAATTTTGAAACATAATTTCTGTGGAGGACAGCTAATACAGGGATATCTGATTCTAAGAGTTCTATAACTGCATATTCAAATTTATCACTGAAGAGTTCCATGGTCCCTATTTCATCTATCACAACTAGATCAGTTTCTGGGGAGATGTTCTTCAAACATCTATCTGTGAAATCTTCTAGGTCTTTCATATCGACTCGGTATTTACTCAATTTTGGACCTTCATCTTGGTCAACATGAGCTAGGATACCTTCTTTACCCCTAGCAACATCTACTAATTTAAAACCGACTCTACGATTATTTTCCCTTATATCTGGAGTTCTTATCCCCTCTATCTTCAAATCCTTCTCTTCTATGATCTGCTGAACTAAAGTGCTTTTACCAGACCCTGATGCTCCGGTGATAAAAATATTATTCATGGATTCACACCAATTAGACCAATGATCCTATTATATTTATTATTTATACTCAGGCTTATACGGTTTACAACCAAAAATTACCTATATAGTAATTCATTACAGATAGAATAGTTAGAGATATAGGTGTTTAAAATGACAGAAGAAGAAAGTCATATCGAATCAAGAATGGAAGGTAAGGACATATACTCACCTCCCGAGGAGTTCAAAGAACAGGCGAACGTGAATGATCCAGAAATATACAAGTACGCTGAAGAGAACTACGAAGAGTTCTGGGCAGACCTTGCTGAAAGACTCGATTGGTATGAAAAGTGGGACGAAGTGTTGAAGTGGGATCCACCTCATGCTGAATGGTTTGTTAATGGGAAATTAAATGCAGCATATAATTGTGTGGATAGACATGTTGAGAATGGAAAAGGCGATAAGAAAGCTCTTATCTGGGAAGGAGAACCTATGGATGAAACCAAGGAATACACTTTTTCAGAATTGAAAGATGAGGTTTCAAAATTTGCAAACGGTCTTAAGGAATTGGGAGTTAAAAAAGGAGATATCGTAACATTTTATCTTCCGATGATACCTGAGCTCGCTATCGGTCTTCTAGCATGTGCTAGGATCGGTGCACCTCATAGTGTAGTTTTCGGAGGTTTTTCACCTTCCGCATTGAAAGAGAGGATAAATGATGCCGAATCAAAATTCTTAGTTACTGCTGATGGATATTACAGAAGAGGCAAAGTAATCAATATGTGGGAGAACGCTGAAGAAGCCTTAGAAGGTACGTCCAACGTGGAAAAAGTGATCGCTGTTGAAAGGATCGGAAGAGACGATGTTGAATACGAAGAAGGAAGAGATGTCGTTTACGAAGATTTGGTAAAGGACCAGTCCAAGGAATGTGAACCCGAAAAGATGGACGCCGAAGATATGCTGTTCCTTATGTACACAAGTGGTACAACTGGCAAACCAAAGGGTGTAGTACATACTACAGGAGGATATTTAACAGGTACATCTGCAACCCATAACTATGTTTTCGACATCAAAGATGACGACATATACTGGTGTACAGCAGATATAGGCTGGATCACAGGTCACAGCTACATCGTTTATGGTCCATTAGCCAACGGAACAACCACATTGATGTACGAAGGAGCACCTGACACACCCACTAAAGACAGATTCTGGCAGATAATAGAAAAATATGATGTAACTAAACTTTACACAGCTCCCACAGCTATCAGGTTGTTCATGAAATGGGGTAGAGAATATCCTGACAAACACGACTTATCTAGTTTGAAGGTTTTAGGTTCTGTAGGAGAACCTATCAATCCTAAAGCTTGGAAATGGTACCACGAAGTCATAGGTGGTGGAGAATGTCCCATCGTCGATACTTGGTGGCAGACCGAAACCGGTATGATGTTGATCACACCATTACCAGGAATAACCGATCTGAAACCGGGTAGTGCAACACATCCATTCCCAGGTCTCAAAGCTGACATCTATGATGCAGCTGGAAATAGCCTTGAAGCTAACCAAGGAGGATATTTGGTTATCAAGCGACCGTGGCCATCGATGTTGAGAACACTCTACAAAGAACCAGAGAGATACGTGGAAACATACTGGTCAGAGTATGAAAACGATATCTATTTCGCAGGAGATGGTGCACGAATAGATGAAGACGGATACTTCTGGGTTGTAGGTAGGATAGATGATGTTTTGAACGTTGCAGGACACAGGCTCAGCACCATGGAGATGGAAAGTGCACTGGTTGATCACGAAGCAGTTGCTGAAGCTGCGGTAGTTGGAAAACCGGATGAAGTGAAAGGACAAGTTCCTATAGCTTACGTGATCTTAGAGTCGGGTCGTGAAGCATCTGATGAACTGGCAAGTGAATTGAGAGCCCACGTCGGAAACATCATCGGTCCAATAGGTAAACCCGCAGCAGTTAGATTCACAAGAGACCTACCAAAAACAAGATCTGGAAAGATAATGAGAAGGATTTTAAAGAAACTTGAAAAAGGTGAATCCGCTGGAGACACGTCCACACTAAGAAATCCAGATATCGTAGAAGAGATCAGAGAGATGGTCGAGGAGTAAAACCTTTCCCCAAACCCCTTATTTATTTTTTAATTTTACATTTCAAAGTATAAACCATGCCGACCATATGACTGTTGATTCTTTCTACCTCGAATTCGTTTTCCAATATTTGTTCTATATCTCTATCCATATGTGTTCTTCCAAAGATTTTGGCAGAGATCATCATTGGATAAAAAAGTGGCTTTCCGTATGAATTTTCTGGCCTTCCGGTATCAAGTACTATCATACTACCCTCTTTTTTCAATATTCTAGCACATTCTTCGACTGCCTTTCTTGGATTCGGTAAAGTTGTAAAAGTAAAAGTAGCGATAATACTATCAAAATGATTATCAGGGAATTTCGAATCTAATATATCATCATATTTAGCGCTAGCTTGCTCATGGATCTCCTTGTTTTTTATACGTTCACGAGATCTTTTTAGCATCCCTTCACTTATATCTATCCCGATGACCTCACCTTCGTTGAGGTGTTGAGAGATCTTTGGCAGTATCCGTCCTGTTCCTGTACCAATGTCTAACACCCTTTCTTCCCCTGATAAGTCAAGTGCATCGATGGCCTTGTTTTTCCATTTCTCTTGAGGTCTCCCTACGATTGGGAAAGTATCCACAGAGTCATAAAATGAAGCCCATCTATCGTACCTATTGGCGACCTTCTCTTTTTCAGCCATCAAAGTGTTAAAACCACTTCTAATATAAAAATTCTACATAGATATAACAACGTATCAATATCACCATGGATAAGTGATACCCAGTGTGAGTTCCTGGTAAATGACCAAGTATGTGAGTACATAACCCAGGATAGCACCAGAGTTTAGTAGAGGTAATCCTGCTTGGGGGTTACCTTTAAGAACGAACCTCATCAGTACTAATAATCCGATAACTGAACCCATTATACACCCGATAGCTACGATTGATGGGGCATATAGACCGGCAACTGCAAGACCCGGGAGATGATAGAAAGCCGAAACAGCCAATATACCTGGGATGATAAGATCACCTAGACCTATGAATATTGCATCCCTTTTTTTATCTTTATCTACTTCCTGCATGATGCCTTCTTTCTGATAGAATGAATAGTCCAATCTCTTTGGTATTACGAGTATGACAGGAAGTTTCATCTTCATAACACCAGATGCAAGAGAGATCATATGTTTTGTTTTATAAACCGATATAAAATCATATACAGCTAAAACTATCAACAGAACGAAAACGGGTAGGATACCAAAACTCATGCCGAATATGGCAGCTATACCCGCCCCCATAACTATACCGATACCATCTACAACGTACCACTCTGGGAATTTATACAGTAGATATGTAAGAGATATACCTGAGAAAACAGCTATCATGAAGGGAAGATCCAAAGTAACTGAGCCGACTCTGAAGACGTATGGTATGAAATAAAATAAAACAGGATAGAAAACATAGAAGATAGTTAACCCTACCACCGCCAATATCGCATACTGGATGAAACTGCCTTCGGTATATTTCATAACAGCCAGCATGACCCCTGTGAACAGGATGATAAGACCCACGTATATGAGAGGGTTGATGGGATCATCTGTATCTTCTCCAAAGGCTTGGTACTCTTCGGGAAATAGATTTACGACAGCTACAGCTCCAAGCTGTACGATGATCATTATGCATACGATTGCTACTACGGGCAGATATTTTCTATCCAACTTCTACCCCCTTATAATCTGCTAGCGAATGCCATGGTCCCCTTTACATTATTGACCCTGATCTTCACTTCTTCTCCCTTGGTAGCACCGGGCACATATATGATGTATTTACCGACCTTTGCAACACCATCACCTTTGCTACCGATATCTTGGATCCTGACTTCGTATATGCCTCCTTCTTCGATCCGTTCAGATTCAGCAGTCTTGTGGACCCTTTTCTTCTTTCCTCTTACTGGTCTATGAGCTCCACAGGCATCGCATTCTAATATATTGATCCTCCCGTCTTTGACCAAACGAGTATCTGGACGACCACATTCTGAGCATAACACATATTTTTCAACATAATTTTGTAATTTATCCCTTATCTTCCTAGGGTTGATCTTACCTTTAAAAACTACCCGTCCATTTTCTCTATCACCGGCAGTAGCCAACTCACGGAGTAGATATTTCATCAGTTTTTCAGGCTCTCTATTTAACTGATCTGCGATATCGGAAAAATTTCTTAAGATGGTCGTGTTCCCCTCGACCATCGCTTCTATTTTTGGAACCTCGAATCTAGAATGGTCCGAGATCTTTTCGGGAAGGTCCTTCCTTGCTCTTTTTAATAAATCCCCGTAGTCGTTACCTTCCCCTTCTTTATCTTCTTCAGTCATGTTATCTAAATGCAGTTAGGTTTATTTGGTTTAAAAATGTATTGGTTTGACTCGGATGGGTCTTTCTAATTCCATAGGACAGCGTTTTTGTGATAGTTATTTATATCATGTCGGTGTTTTTAAAACATGTACGAAAAAGTTGTTATTCCTACGGATGGTTCCGAAGTCGCATTTAAAGGGATCAAAGAAGGATTAGAGATGGCCAAATGTCTAGGTATTAAGGCGGTAGCTGTATATGTGATAGACACGTCTGAATACCAGGGACTTCATCATGCTAGTATAAAGGGATCCGTAAAAAGTGGATTAAAGGAAACCGGTACAAAAGCTTTGAAAGAAGTAAAAAAGATGGCTAACGAACTTGATGTATTATTGGAGACTAGGATAAAGGAAGGGAAACCATACCAAGAAATAAATAAAATAGCTAAGGCTAATGATATTATATACATAAGTAGCCATGGCCTTTCAGGTTTCACCCAATTCTTTTTAGGAAGTACAACTGAAAGGGTATTGAAACACTCCTCCGCGACAGTTGCAGTAGTGATGGGAGGATTTGTAAAAACTGAATAGTTCTTCTTACCTTTATTCAGCAGGATCTACTCTCTTCCTGCATGGTGAAGGTAATTTCATCGATGCCTTTCTCAAAGCTTCCTTTGCAGACAACTCGTTTTTTTCATCGACCCAGACCTTTATAACAGCTTGTCCGGAGTTCACTCTTGCAGCGTTGCCTACAGTCTTACCGAATGATCTTCTCATACCCTCGGATAATCTGTCTGCTCCTGCTCCTGTAGCTTGTTTATTTTCTCTAAGTACATGATGCGGATAGACTAGGATTTTGGCTTTGAAGTTTCCTTCTCCCACATTTTTTGTTAAGTACCTAGTAAGTACGACACGAGCGGCTTCAAGAGCATCATCTTTGATCTGGCATTTCTCTTCTATGATTAGAGTTACCTCTAAATCGAAATCAGCTTTACGATTACCCATGGTGAATTGACCTACACGGACATGGGGTGTTCCTCCGATGTACTTCTTTCTGGTATAGCTTTGTCCTTTTATTTCACGGTACATCCGTCCTGGTTTTCGGGGCATAGTATATCGCCTTCATCCTTTACTCTTATATATAAATTTTTACCTGTAAAGCGACGGCCCTGTTTTTGTACTGGACATCTCGTCCTTTTTCGAGACCGCGCCACCCAACGACTGGAAGTGTATAGTAGTTCTCATACCCATATTTATGACCCTTTGTATCATATCGAAAAGACTAGTTTTATTTAGTTCATCCATATAGATATGCTTCTTGATCACGATAGAATCTGGTAATTTGTTGTCGTCACGATGAATATTGTATATCATTGCATTTTCAGACAATAACATAACCAAGGATTTTTCAAAATTGTTCCTCTGCTTGTTTTCCAATTTTTGAATGACCTTTTTATGTTCTTCACTCACATTCAATTTGTAAACTACCTCGAGTCTATCCACGTATCTCAGAGGCTTACCTAACAATACTGTTCTATTACCATGTTTTAACTGGATCATCCAATCAAGTTTAGGATGCTCGTTTTCTTTGTACTCCCTGTCATCTTCGTCTAGCCATTCTGATATCTGCTCTTTCATAGTATCTAATTGAACTAAAACATGCGACTATAATAATCCTTTCGGAAAAAGTTCGATATCAAAGAAATACTATCTCTATAAGATATAATATTGACAATGGGACCATCACCATAAGAAAATCGTCATCGATGATTATAGAGGGATATTCTGCTAAAATAGCAACTACGGATCCTATTATAGCTAGGGGAACTATTATCATGAAAGAATAACCAGTCATTAAGTTCATTATGATAATCCCTATTATAGCCCATGCTATCAGGGGTACAGAAGGATAATATTTGGGTATATGATACTTTATTTCTCCTATGAGAGGATCTACTATACCCATACCGATAAAACAGAGTACATTCCAATGCATCGGAAAAAGAATCAAGGCAATACCCGCTGCTATAGCTGCCCAAGCGTAGGCTGCGATCTGTTTTTTCTCATAATCTCTCATCCCAAATATATGCCATCCCTTATATAGTCTCAATCCCTCAAAGGCAAGGATAGAAATAACTAATATGATCAATAGCGATCTTTTACTGTAACCGAAGATTTCGCTGGGTAATAAATAGTACACTAAAACTATCCAAGTCATCGAGTGTATTACCCTTCGTAACAAATGATCTTCATTCATTTACCTTCTCCAATCATCAATCGGGTTTGACCTTATATTCAAACAGCGAGTAAACTAATCCATAATGTGGTAATATCTAAAGATTTGGTTTTTAAAAAAATAAAAAAAGGGTTTGATATAGAGAGATCATATCTCTTCTATACGGTCTTCCTCTTCCCTTAGATCTACAACTCTTTTAGCTTTTCCGACTGTCCTAGGCAACGTTCCAGGTTCGAGTAGTTTAACTCTAGCCTTTATATTCAAAATAGCCGTGATGTTTTCAGAAGTTCTCCCTAGTAATTCTTCTTCGTCGTATTCGTCTGAATCGTAGTATTCTCTGTCAACTTCCACTCTAACGAAAAGTTTGTCCAAAACATCTCTGTCAACTATTATCTGATAATGCTCACCGATCCCTTCAGTTTCTAATAGAGCTTCTTCGATCTGGCTTGGGAATACGTTCACACCACCAACGATCAACATATCGTCGCTTCTACCTTCAATGCGCTTTATCTTAGGATGATACCTGCCACATTCACACTCTTCGTATTCGATAGTCGCGATGTCTTTTGTTCTGTACCTTAATAACGGCATAGCTTCTCTGGAAAGCATAGTGAAAACCATCTCTCCTTTTTCTCCTTCTGGCAGTACTTCACCGGTATTCGGGTCGATAGTTTCAACATAGAACTCGTCTCCCCATATGTGGAGTCCATTTTGTTCTGGACATTCCACGGCTACTCCGGGACCATAAAGTTCGGACATGCCATAGACATCCTGTGCATTCAATCCGAAGGAATCTTGGATACTTGTCCTAGCTTCTTCACTCCACGGTTCCGCACCGAACATTCCAACTCTAAGATTGAAATCCTCTCGAGGGTCAAATCCATGCTTTTGGGCAGCCTCTGCTAGATAGATTGCATAAGATGGGGTACAAGCAAGAACTGAGGTTTGGAAATCTTTCATCATCTGGATCTGTTTTTTTGTGTTCCCTGTTGACGTGGGTAGTACTGAACATCCCAATTCTTCAGCACCCTGATGGAAACCTAAACCACCTGTGAACAACCCATATCCGTATGCGTTTTGAACTATATCAGATGGTTCAACCCCTGCAGTCGAATAACATCTTGCCATCAGATCGTTCCAAGTGTCCATGTCGTTACGAGTGTATGAAACAACCGTGGGTTTTCCTGTAGTTCCGCTGGAAGCATGGAATCGAACTACATCATCTTTATTCACTGCCAATATCCCATAGGGATAGTGGTCTCTAAGATCATCTTTTACCGTGAAAGGGACTTTGTGTACATCGTCTAGACTTTTTATGTCCTTAGGGGTTATGCCTTCATTTTTGAATCTTCTCTTATACATAGGAACGTTATCGTAGGCATACTTTACCATCTTGAGCATCTTCTCTTCCTGTACCTTTCTGATCTCGTCCCTCTTCATCAATTGAGCTTTTTTATTGAACATATATTTCCACCTTGGATTTTATCTTAAACCACCGAGTATAGAGAATGATTATAAGTTTTTCGAAAACCTATATCACAATATACGTTCTAAAAAATTAGAGATATCCTCTAGATGTTTTCTCTCCTCGACATCTTTATCTCTTAAACTCAAAACTTCTTTTGGTTCTCCTGCTATCTCCTGCATATCGTTAAACGTTTTAGATTCTCCGCCCCCGCCGTGCGTACAAAAAAATGCAGTTTGAGATATTTCATCTTTATAGTTTTCCAGGTATGTTCTGATAGCCGGTGTCACTTTCCCTGCCCACACAGGCGTACCTACTATCAACATATCAAAATTTTCAGGATGATAAGAAATGTCCTTTATCTCAGTTTTCTTTTTCATCAAGGCATCTTTACCTGCTATGACATATCCCGTATTCCCATCTCGGTTTTTCTTATCTATTATCTCCTCTGTTTTGACTTCTATATCTTTTTTATTCAATACCTCTTTAATGTCCATAGCCGCTTTCCTTGTTGTTCCTGTCCGTGAATAGTACGAGATCAATATATTCATGATTACCCTAGTTCTGAAACCATCCCTAGATATATCAATCTTATTATTTTATTTGAATACATGTCAGAATCCAATGCTTACAAATATGGCTGTCATGATACTAAGGATCAAAGTTATTATGAACACTATCAGTAGATGTTTTCGCAGTATCTCACTCTCGAGTTTTCTTCCTTTTCCGATAGTGGCTACTGCGTTATTTATCTTAGACGGTGTTATGGCAGATGCTACTCCTCCAGCTACACCATGACCTGCATAAACAGACATGAATTGATTATCAGAAAGACCGATCTGTTCGGTAACCTGACGCTGTATTCCGAATAATAGAACATTACTAGCTGTTTCACTTCCACCAACGATAGCACCGAAAAGACCTAGACTAGCCGCTACAAAGATATACCCAGGTCCAAAAACATTACCGAGGAATAAACCAGCGATATAGTTCATATTGGAGTCTATATCTATGACTAATTCTTCTCCATTCATCGACCCTCCGCTCCATGCCATGATATAAGCTATGGAGAAGAAAAGACTGTATGCGATGAATGGTGCCCATATACTTCTCGACCAAGTTTTCAATGCTTTTTTACTCTGTTTTATAGTCGGTTTCAATAAAAAGAATGAAGCGAAAGCTGTCACCCCGATCCAGAAGTAAACTTGGGCAAAAACATTGAAATTTACGGTTTCATAGGCGATTAACCAGCTGGTAAAACCAGGATCTAAAGTCCTTAAAAATTCATTGATAGCTGGAACACTTGCTATAGAAGCGAGAACTATTAGTAATAACCAAGGGGACAAGGCCCTTAACAATTTTTTCTTATCTATCGGTTCGTGTTCCAATATGATACCATTTCGCTTTCTATCCCACCGGAAATAAAGATAAAGTCCTATCATGGAAACTAGGCCAACGATCACCCCTAAAACCATGATCGGAGCCCTTATGATAACCAAAAATATAGACATAAAACCGATTATTAAACCAGATAATAATGCAGGTACTAATCC
Organism: Thermoplasmata archaeon; assembly: GCA_003551065.1. Taxonomy (GTDB): domain Archaea; phylum Thermoplasmatota; class Thermoplasmata; order Halarchaeoplasmatales; family Halarchaeoplasmataceae; genus Saliniplasma. The sequence continues at coordinate 18,028 of PULU01000074.1, forward strand.
TTTTTTAACAGATTTGATACCCCCGATTATCCATAACATCGCTATCGATAATATGGTGGCTATCACGGGTAAGAAAAGTGCGATCCTGAATGCGAATTCATAACCGAATTCTAATACAGACATACCCAACTCCCCGGCAAATAGTTCAGCAGGTAAAGTGATTGGTATAGATAGTATGGCAAAACTAGTACTAGCATTGTAGCCTAAAACCGAAATCGCTACAGCGGATGATGGTCCGAATCCCATAGCTATCAACAATGGAGGAAAAAGAGCAGGGGTCACTATACCCAAAGATGTAACAAAAGTTCCGAAACCTATCCCTATGAATAGTGCTTGTTCTTCTTTTGTATGGGCCACTCTTTTTATCGCTTTAGAGATGGTCCCTAGTGCCCCTACCTCCCTCATCAAAAATATCAGGAGCATAGTGAATATAATAGCTATGCTGATACCGAAAGATTCCAGGAAACCGTATATTGCAGCTGTAGTAGCTACAAATAGACTAGTGTCAAAAAACACCACTGCAACTGTGAAACAAATGAGCAGCCCTAACACTGCCATCTCTGCTGCATTTCTTTTAAAGAATATGATCCCTATGAACACCGCAAAGAGCGGAAGAAGCACTAAAAGGAATTGTAATCCCATCATCATTTTATCATTGGTTCGATATGGGATGATATTTATAAATATTATCTACGTTAGATTACACTTCGAGGACTCATGTTTAAATCCGAAAGTCATATTAAGGCCTATGTTTACTGCGATATCGATGGCCGAAAAAGAAAAAGATCTCATCCCTCTCTTTGAGCCTGATTCGATAGCCATAGTTGGTGCATCCAGTAAAAAAGGGAAGGTCGGGAATATTTTACTTTCGAACATCGTCAACTCGGGGTACGATGGGGTTGTATATCCTATAAATCCTAAGGGTGGGGAAATATATGGAAAAGAAGTTTACGGATCCATAGAAGAACTTCCGGATGGTATAGACCTTGGTATCGTAGTCATACCTGCCAAATACGTCAGAGAGGCTGTCCACAAATTGGGTGAAAAAGGGATAAAACATACTATAGTCATCACATCGGGATTTTCAGAGATCGGTAATACCGATGAAGAAAATCTCATAGTTGAAGAGGCTGGAAAACACGGTATGAGGATCCTCGGTCCAAATGTATTCGGTATATATTCAGCAAAGGCAGAATTGAACGCTACATTTGGGCCCTCAGATGTATCCAAAGGCGAGATAGCCTTGATATCTCAGAGCGGTGCCCTTGGTATAGCTATGATAGGTAAGACAGCAATGCAATATCTGGGGCTTTCAGCCATCGTAAGCGTGGGAAATAAAGCAGATATCGATGATATGGATCTTATAGATTATTTCGCAGATGACGATGAAAGTAAAGTCATCATGATCTATATGGAGGGGCTCGAGAACGGACGTGAGTTCATCGACAAGGTGGAAAGTGAGATCCCTCCTGAAAAAGCCATCATCGTTATAAAAGCCGGTCGTTCAGAGAAGGGGGCGACGGCAGTGGCCTCTCATACTGGTTCGCTGGCGGGATCTGATAGAGTATTCAGTTCAGCATTCAAACAAGCTGGTATCTTGAGAGCCGATACCATCAATGAGGCTTTTAACTGGTCAAGGGCTTTTTCCAGTACACCTCTACCTGAAAACGATAAGGTAGTCGTGATAACCAATGGCGGCGGTATCGGAGTCCTGAGTGCAGATGCCGCTGAAAAATATGGTGTAGATCTGTTAGATGACCAGACTTTCCTAAAAGAGACCTTTGAGGAAACAATACCTCCTTTTGGTTCTACCAAGAATCCTATCGATATAACAGGGCAGGCAGGGAAGGAGGAATACGAGAAGGCATTAAGAAAAGCCTTCGAGAGCGATGAGATAGGTGCGGTAGTTGGTTTATACTGTGAGACAGGAACGACAGATGATGGGGAGGTTGCAAATGCTGTCAAAGAGATACACGATGATTTTGGTAACGAAAAGACCGCGGTGTACGCTTTCACAGGTGGAGAGGAAGTGAATGATTGTATTCAATGGTTAAGAAAAAATAATATATCCGCATATACTGAAACTGATGATGCCATGTCTTCGTTAGGGGCTCTGTATAGAAGAAAGAGATATCTGGACAGGAAAGAAGAGATGGAAGATATAGATGCACCAGATATGGATATAGAAAGTATCAATGAGATTATCAACAGAGCCGTTAGTCAAGGTAGGGTAAATCTTTTGGAAGACGAGGCGAGAAAGATCTTAGACCTCGCAGGCATACCCATGGCAGAGGGTCGAGTCGTTAATACTCTTGAAGATGCGGTGAAAGCTGCGGAGGAGATAGGATATCCCGTGGTACTAAAAGTAGTCTCAGAGGATATCATGCATAAATCGGATGCAGGCGGTTTGGCTCTCGATCTAGAGAATGAAAAAGAAGTGGTGGATGCTTATCAGGCGATCTATTCTAACTGTAAAAGTAAGTACCCTAATGCACATATTCGAGGGATATCTGTAGCCGAGATGTTAAAGGGCGGTGAAGAAACCATAGTTGGCGGTACTTGGGATAATTCATTCGGTCCCATGGTCATGTTCGGTTTAGGAGGGGTTTATGTTGAGATCCTGGAAGATGTAGTTTTCAGAGTGGCTCCCATATCAAAGAGAGAAGCTAGAAGGATGATAGGAGAGATCAATGCCTTCCCTGTTTTGGTAGGTGCACGGGGACAATCTAGAAAAGATCTAGATGCCTTGGCAGATATTATATACCGTATGTCCTTTTTGATGGATGAAGTGGACGACATATCCGAAATAGATTTAAATCCTATCAAAGCATTCGACCAAGGTAAGGGAGCAAAATCCGTTGATGTTGCTATTTCAATAAAAAGAAAGGTGATATAAAAATGAAGAACCTTATAATCGCTTCAACAAGACCTGATGCAGGTAAGACAACAGTTGGTATAGCTATAGCTATGATGAAGAAGGACAGGTTCAATTATCTGAAACCCTTCGGAGACAGACCGATTTATAAGAAAAAAAGATTGATCGACTATGATGCAAAACTGTTCAAGAACATATTGAACCTAAAAGAGGATTACGAGAAGTTCTGCATCGGTTTCGACCATTCAAAGATAAAATACGCCTACGATGAAAAAACTATCAAGGAAAAGATAAGAGAAAGGATCGAAGAGATGAGAGAGACTAGAGATAGTGTCATCATAGAAACGGGAAGTGAGTGGACTGTTGGCTCATCGATACATCTAGACCCGATCTCCTTAAACCAGTACATCGATTCTGACATCGTTTTCGTAGCCACTGGTGACCGTACTAGTATGATCGACGACATACATACGGTATCGAAATATTTTGATGCCCAGGATATCTCTATCAAAGGAGTTGTACTAAATCAAGTAGAATCCGTAGAGGATATACAAAATTTTGCAGTGGATGAAATCGAAGGTCTAGGTATAGATGTTATCGGTATAATTCCAGAGATCGACGAGCTTTCTTTGACTAGAGTCAGTTTCATCAACGATATGCTTTTTGGTAAGATCGTTGCCGGAGAGGCTGGATTGAACAATCTTGTAGAGAATGTTTTTGTCGGCGCTATGAGTGCAGAGAAGATCGTTAGAAACCCTCATTACCAAAAAAGGAGAAAATTGATAGTAACTGGTGGAGATCGCTCTGACGTAGTTCTGGCTTCCTTAGACGAAAAAACGTCAGCTGTGGTCCTGACGAACGATATAATCCCTCCGAGTAATATAATCTCTAGAGCGGATAGAGCTGGGATACCGTTGATATCGGTTCCATTAGATACTTTTGAGGCGGCTAGAAGGATCGAACGTATGGATAGGATAACAACTATAGAAGATGATTTCAAGATAGAAAGGATCAAAGAAGATATCGCACCGAAGATCGATATCCGTTTTGATTGAGACGAGAAAGAATTAAGTAGAGTTCAGCCCTAATAATTTTTGGGTAGATTATATGTCTCATGATATAGATTATGTGGAAGCCGATGATGCCTTAAGCAAGATAGGTAGAGGGGATAGGGTCTTTGTTGGATCTGGAGCCTCAGAACCACAATATCTGGTCAAAAAATTGATGGATCTTGCATCGGGTTTTTATGATACTGAGATATTTCATATACAAACATTGGGTGTCGCTGCTTACACTGAGGAGAAATTCGAGGACAGTTTTAGGCACAACGCTTTTTTTGTAGATGATAATACTAGGGAGGCAGTTGCCGAGGGAAGAGCGGATTACACACCTATTTTCATGAGGGATATACCGAAACTTTTCAAAACCGGAAGGGTTCCACTAGATGCTTCATTGGTCCAGGTGTCTCCCCCTGACAAGCACGGATGGATGAGCCTTGGGATCGCGGTGGATATCATTAAATCCGCGGTGGAGAACTCGAAGATGGTGATCGCCCAGGTTAATCCAAAGATGCCAAGGGTCCACGGGGATTGTTTTATCCATGTAGATGATGTTGATCATCTGGTCCATCATGAAGAAGATCTTTTAGAATTCGACCCAGTTGTTTCAGGAGACACAGCAAAAGAAATAGCAGGGAACGTCAGCAGACTCATCGAGGATGGTGCCACTATCCAGATTGGGTACGGTGCTATCCCTAATGCGATATTGGAACATCTTGATGTAAAAGAAGATCTCGGAGTACATACCGAGATGTTGTCTGAGGAATTGGCTAATCTCATGGAAAGGGGTATAGTGACCAATCAAAAGAAAACCATCCATAAAGGTAAAAGCATAGCATCTTTCCTGATGGGGACTAAGAAACTCTATGATTTCGTTGATGATAATCCAGGTATAGAACTGAGACCCACGGACTATACAAATGATCCCTTCGTTATCGCGAAAAATCACAAGATGACAGCAGTCAATACCGCTTTACAGGTCGATCTTACCGGCCAGGTTTGTGCTGATTCATTAGGTTACAGTTTTTACAGTGGGATAGGAGGTCATGCTGATTTCATGAGGGGTGCAGGTTATGCAGACGATGGAAAATCTATCATAGCTCTTTCTTCAACAGCACAGAAGGGGAAGGTATCCAGGATTGTATCTTCTCTTAATGAAGGAGCCGGCGTGGTCACTACTAGAGGGGATGTAGAATACGTGGTAACCGAGTACGGTGTAGCATATCTTAAAGGTAAAAATATCAGACAGAGAGCAATGGAATTGATAAATATTGCACATCCCAAGTTCAGGGAGGAGTTATTGAAGGAAGCGAAAGAACACCATCTTGTTTATCAAGATCAATTGCTCGTTCTTGGAGAGGGGGGACGCTACCCAGAGGAACTAGAAACGATCAAAACGATCAACGATAAAGAATACGTCTTTAGACCTATGAAGCCTACGGACGACGAGCTTCTCAAAGATCTATTCTACTCTCTCTCAGATGAGAGTCTATATAAAAGATTCATGAGTGCTAGGAAGGATATGCCTCACGATCGAAGGCAGGATTTTGTCCAGATAAATTATAACAAAGAGATGGCCATAGTTGTCATCGATCAAGAGATCGAAGGACCCGACAGGATGGTAGGCGAGGCGGATTACCGTATCAAGGAAGGACAGAACGTTGCAGAGATATCGGTGATGGTGAGAGATGAATACCAGGGCATGGGGATAGGTACGGCTCTTGTGGAGTACTTGACCATGATAGCAAAAAACCAGGGTCTTTATGGATTCACAGCAGAGGTTTTGGCAGACAACAAGAAGATGCTGAGGGTGTTCGAAAAGATGGGTTATGATATCGAAAAGAAGAGAAAATATGGAGAGTACGAGTTAAGGATGAGATTCACATGAATAGAGCTACCGATTCGATGGAAAAAGAACCAGTATGGGATATAGATCATGATAGTGTTGAAGAAGTTATTAAAAAAGTGAAGAAGGAAGGCCGAAACACACTTTTAGAAAACGAGGCTCGAAAAGTGCTCGATGCTGCTGGAATCCATATGGCAGAGGGAAAAGTCGTTCATGATATACATAGTTGTGTCGAAGCAGCTGAAAGGATAGGATATCCCGTCGTTCTAAAAGTAGTATCTGAAGATATAATCCACAAGATGGATGTTGGAGGCGTGGAGACAGGTATCCAAAATGAGAAAGAGCTTTTAGATGCCTATGAATCGATATGTTCCCAGGTAAAAAATAAAAAACCTAGAGCGAAGATCCGGGGGATTTCAATTTCTGAACACATAGAAGGTGGAGAAGAGGTCGTTATCGGAGGTATGATCGATCCATCCTTCGGTCCAGTCGTCATGTTCGGACTCGGCGGGATCTATATCGAAGTTATAAAAGACGTAGTTTTCCGTATAGCCCCTATCGATGCTCAAGAAGCATGTGACATGGTGAGAGAGATAAAGTCCTTTTCGATACTGATCGGTGAAAGGGGGAAGGGTAAAAAAGATCTTAGAGCACTAGCTGAGATGATCTCAAGATTGGGCGATCTGATGTATTTCGTAGATGATATCCAGGATATAGACCTGAATCCTGTAGCCTCTTTAGAAAAGGGTGCAGTTGCCTTAGATGTAGCTATCAACATAAAATAAGATGTTTAATGATCAGTAAATCGTAATCTTTATTATACCACTTTATATATCAAGGACCATGAAAGCAGTTATTTTATCTGGAGGATTCGGGACCAGGATGAGACCATTGACTTATACAACTCCTAAACCTTTACTACCTATTTTGAACAAACCCATGATCAGACATGTGATCGAACAGTTACCAGATCCAGTTGATGAAGTGATACTAGCAGCAAATTATAAGATCGATATGTTACGAGATTATTTCGAAGAAGCCGAGGTGGGACTCCCAGTTCGTGTAGTCGATGAGCCAAAACCACTTGGAACTGGAGGGGCGGTTAAAAATGTGGAGGAATATTTAGACGAGACGTTTTTTGTGATCAATTCAGATATCATCTCTAGTATCGATCTTGATGAATATCTTGAATTTTATAAGTCCAAAGAAGCCGTTGGAGCCATATCTGCTTGGGAAGTAGATAATCCTGAAGAATTCGGGATCTTTGAGCTGAATGGAAAAAATAAGATACTGCGTTTTCAAGAGAAGCCGGAACCGTGGGAGGCCTTTTCGAACACCATCAATGCCGGTCACTATATACTAGAGCCAGAAGTGCTCGATATGATACCACCAGGAGAAAAAGTATCCATGGAAGATGAGATATTCCCGCTGCTGGTGGATGATGGACTTTACGGTTTCGAATTCCAGGGATATTGGGTGGATTGTGGAAGACCTTCTAGTTTTTTCGAAGCTACCGAAACCTTATTAGATTATATAGGTGAAGAAAATCTGATAGGCGATAGGAGTTTTGTAGAAGGTGAAGTAAAAGAAAACACAGTGGTAGGAGTAGATTGCACGGTAGGTAAAAGCACGATCTCTAGGTCGATACTCTTCGACGGTGTCGAGATAGATAACGGATGTACTATCGAAAACAGTATAATCGGTTACGATGCCATCATCGAAGACGATGTGACAGTGAAGGATTCGATCATATCTGACAACACATATCTGGAAGACGGTCAAGAGATAGTAGGAAAGAAGATAAAACCAGATGAGGTTGATTAGATGTCAGAACTATTCGGAACCAATGGTGTTAGGGGTATAGTGAATGAAGACATGAACATAGATTTAGCTACACGTTTGGGTAAAGCTATCGGTACATGGCTAAACGGAGGTACCGTGGCTGTAGGAACTGACACACGTTTATCCAACCACATGTTGAAGAACGCTGTTTCATCAGCCTTGACCTCTACAGGTTGTGATGTTATCGATCTTGGAGAGGTACCTACTCCTGCGATCCAATTATTTACCCGAGAAAACACGGATCTAGGCATCGCTATCACGGCTTCGCATAACCCCCCCCAGTTCAATGGTATTAAATGCATAGATGATGATGGAACGGAACTTATAGAGGGAAAGGAGGAAGAGATAGAAAAGATATATTTTTCTGAGAACTTCCGTCTCGCAAGGTGGTCGGATGTGGGGAAAGTAATGTCTGACGATCCTATTCGAGAGTATATAGAATCTGTCGAATCTAAAGTCGATGAAAAGTCAATCAGGGATGCAGAATTAAAGGTCATAGTAGATTGTGCCAACGGAGCAGGTTCTTACACAACGCCGTATATATTGAAGGATCTTGGGTGTGAGGTGGTGACATTGAATTCTCAACCAGATGGGACGTTCCCTGGTCATGAAAGCGAACCCACTGAAGATAATTTGAAGGACCTTATAGACCTTGTGAAAAGTTCTGATGCAGACTTAGGTATAGCCAATGATTGTGACGCCGATCGGGCTATTTTCATCGATGACAAAGGAAGATTCCTCCATGGTGATAAGACATTGACACTCATGGCTAAAAAGATAGTCGAGGAGATAGGTGGAGGTACAGTTGTCACTCCGGTCAGTTCATCTACCAGTGTCGAGGACGTAGTGAAGAGTTCTGGAGGAGATCTACTATATACCGCTGTTGGGTCGCCGATAGTGGCAAGGGAGATGATAGATAGAGGTGCTGTGTTCGGGGGAGAAGAAAATGGAGGATTGATATTTGCAGACCATCAGTATTGTCGGGATGCAGGGATGGCGGCGGCCAAGATAGTGGAGTTAGTTGCAATTGAAGGCCATCTTTCAGAACTCGTTGATGTACTTCCCTGTTACGCACTTGATAAAAGGGGTGTAGGATGTCCTGATGATCTAAAAGGAAAATTGATGGATGACTTGAAAGAAAGATTTAAATCTGAGGATTACAACGACGTTGATGGGTTGAAGATATATTATGATGAAGGGTGGGTACTTATAAGACCATCCGGAACTGAACCGAAATACAGGATATATTCAGAAGCTGAAGATCAGGATACTGCTAAAGAACTAGGTCACAAGCATCAAAAGATCGTGAGAGAAGTGCTGGAAAAAATTTGAATAGTTTGATAGGTTAAATCCGCCAAATGTATGACGAAGGCGTTATACATACCAAAATTATAAATAACAACCAACCCCTATTATATATCGTCTGACATTGTGTCAGACCTGAAGGAGTTTGTGGGATAGGATGCCACTTAGAAAGAAAAAACAGGAAACAGACCCGACGACCAAGAGATTGATGGATAAAGGTATAATTAAGATAAAGACTGACGGAGACGATGAAGATCAGGGTGCTAAACAAAAGATAAAGAGATTCGGTAAAGTGACCTTTGATTTCTGGAGCGGTGTAAAATATACATTGATATTGTCGGCATTTCTGTGGTGGCTGCCCTTGTTTGGTCCCATGCTGGCAGGTTATGTCGGTGGTCGAAGGACCGGTGGGCCGAAAAAGGGGTTAGCTGCAGCCATCACAGCATTGAGTGTCGTAGGTTTAGTCCATATCGCATTTTCATATAATTTGGTACCGCCGAATATAATGGAACTGCTTAGTGTGCCGAGTAGTATTCTTGCAGCAGCTTATCAAAGACCAATGCTAGAACCGTATGTTCGTTTCTTGGAACTGTACTGGAGATCCTTCTTTTCTTCCGTTATCGAAGGACTTCCTTACTCTCCTAACAGCTATGTGATAACGATAATATTCGCATATATAGGAGGGGTGATTTCAGTAGAGAAAAAGAGAGAATTCGAGGATGCAAAAAGTTCTAACAGTACTATAAACATCGATCTATCAAGTATGAGTAACCGTCCGATGCCGTCAACGAAATATTCGGATAAAAAAAGGATGCTTGTGAACTCGAATTTTAACTATGAACCAAGCCGGTCTGAAAGAGCTAGAACACCGAAAAGATGGGAAGATCTAAAACCTATACAGATAAGTCAAAAGAAGAAGAGATCAAGAAGAAAGCGAAGGAACAATCATAAAAATGAACGAGAAACCGAAGTAAGTAGATACGAACCTGTACGATTTTCAAGGAAACCTGTCAGACATCACACCAATACCGAAGGCGATGATTGGGAGTTCCTGTGAAAGATGGAAGCATAGAAGTTATTAATCCCGAGTTGTATCAGTTCGAGTAATGAAGATACTCCATCAAGATACAAGAACCGGTAAGATAAAGCTCAGAGTCGATAATTTGGACGATCTCTGGCATATAAAGAATATACTTAATCCTGAGGATATAGTTTCGGCGATGACTTATAGAAGGGAAGAAACACAATCCGATAAGATACGTTCTGAAAGAGGAGAAAAGAAACGTATGAGGTTGGATATCGAGGTGGAGAAGGTAGAATTTCACGAATTTACCGATAGATTACGGATATTGGGTGTGATAGTGGAAGGACCTCAAGATCTAGGTTCTTATCATACCTTGAATGTCACTGAAGGTGACCAGTTGACTATCATCAAGGAAGAGTGGAAGAGTCACGAACTAGATCGGTTGAAAGAAGCTGTTGAGCACAGTCAAAAACCGGTGATCACTTTCGTCGGTATGGAGCAGGGAGAAGCTACCATCTCTATCATGAGGCAGTACGGTGTAAAAGAGATGGCCCACGTATCTCCTAACCTTGGTGGAAAGATGTACGATTCTGATAAAATTAGTAAACAGGATTTCTTCGATATGATCATGACAAAGTTGGAACACATCACAGAACCTGGATCCCCCCTCGTGATATACGGACCTGGATTCTTCAAAGAGGATTTTTATGAATGGGCTAAGGACAAGCGTCCTGAGATGGTCAAATATGCAGAAGTGATACCTGCCGGAGAAGGTGGTATGACCGGTCTACATGAAGTACTGAAAAGAGGTCAGGAAAGGGGAAGTTTAGATGGACAAAGGATGTCTTACGAGAGTGAGAAGGTAGAGGACCTCCTCAAAGAGATCAAAAAAGACGGATCCTACGCTTATGGTGAGGGATCTGTGAAACGAGCGGTTGATATGGGGGCAGTGGAAGAATTACTGATCATAGATACGAAAGTCAGAGACGAGCATGGGGAACAACTTATGAAACAAACTGAACAGTTGGGTGGGGATGTCGTGGTCATAAGTAGTACTCATGAAGGAGGAGAGAAACTTGAAGCTCTAGGCGGGTATGGGGCTTTACTGCGCTATAAGATCGAATAACAAAAAATTATTTTAGACTATTTTTCAATAAATTTTATTATGGGAGAATACGTTACATTATGGGTGGACTCAAAGATGGATCATTCTGTCATAATAGTGGGGGCAGGACCTGCAGGGATGTTCGCAGCCTATGAACTCTCAAGGGCCGACATCGATGTGCTAGTCATAGAGAAGGGTAAAGACGTCAATGATCGTAAGGAATTCGAGATAATGTCAGGGATCGGAGGTGCGGGTACCTTTTCCGATGGGACGGTCAATCTTAGACCTGATATAGGTGGTGATCTTACAGAATATACCAAGGATGAAGATAGAGCCTGGGGATTGGTCGATCATATACGAGAGGTATTGAAAAAACATGGTATGCCTGAGCCCATGAGGGAAAATCCAGAAAAGGAGGAAAAGCTTAAAAGACGTGCCGCCTCCGTTGGATCTAGATACCTTCCGATAATCCAGTCCCACATCGGATCTGACAAAGCACCTGATCTGATCAAATCCTTTAAGGAAGGATTGGAAAAGGATGGTGTCAAATTCAGGGTGAATACAGAGATCGAAGACCTAATTATCGAAGACAATCGGTGCACCGGTGTCGTAAGTAAGTCTGGTAAGAAATATTATGGTCAGTATATTTTATTGGCGCCCGGACGTGTCGGTATAGACTGGGTCCAGAGGTTGACGGAAAGATACGATCTAAAAGCGAACTTCGCACCTATCGATATCGGAGTTCGGGTTGAGGTTCCCAGTATAATCATGGACCCAGTGATAGATGTGAATCGGGACCCAAAATTTCATTTATACTCGAAAAGCTATGATGATTTTGTCAGGACTTTTTGTACAAATCACCAGGGGTTTGTCGTGAAAGAAAATTACGACGGTTTCATAGGTGTGAACGGACATTCAAGGACTGATATTAAAACCGAAAACACCAACTTTGCTTTCCTAGTCAAGTTAAAATTGACAGAACCCTTGGAAGATACAACAAGATATGGTCGTGCTATAGCTCAATTGGCCACAACATTAGGCGGAGGTAAACCAATAGTCCAGAGGATAGGTGATCTTAGGGATGGGAGACGTTCTACCCGTACGAGATTATCGAGAAATTCTGTACAGCCTACATTGGAAGATATCACCCCTGGAGATATATCCATGGCACTGCCTCAACGAGTAATGAATGACATCTTGGAGGGTTTGGATATGCTGAACGAGATAATCCCTGGTGTCAACTCCAGCAACACTCTACTTTACGCTCCTGAGATAAAATTTTATGCGAAGAAACTTCTAGTAGATGATAACTTGGAAACCTCCATCCCACATCTTTTTGCTGCCGGCGACGGAGCCGGTTTATCACATGATATAGTGAACGCATCAGCCACGGGTGTTTTGGCTGGTCGAGGTATCCGTCGATGTATGGATAGATGATCGCTCAGATATAAGATGGAGAGGATACCTTCATATTTCGACCCGGTAAGTCTGCCAGGTCCAATGCCTGTAAACCGTTGTTTTCATAGATAAGAAATTCTCCCTTGATACCTACCATCTTACCTCTATGAAGACCGGGAGTCGGCCTATACCTCGGTACTGCTCGGAGGGGTAGTGTGATGGGGTAATCGTTTAAGAAGATCAATCTCCCGGTTTCTGTCCTGTTTTTTATAGACCTATATCTTGTTCTGATGGTTTCCTTATCTACCTTCTTAAAGAGGGTCTTCAGTTTTTTCTTTTTGCTCATACGCTGACTTATCTTGAGTTTTTCACTTAGCCTTATCTCTTCTTCCCTTGCTTGCTTTCTATGGGGTAGTGTGGCTAGTAGGGAATAGGCATCCGCACCTTGTTCGATAAGTCTAGTTTGTAATCTTGTTTTTTTTGTCATGCCTAATTTTGCATGTCTTCCGTAGAAAGCAATGTAAACCGAATGTTCTTCCTCACAGAATCCCCCTTCACATCCTTCACAGTTCTGAGGTTCGAATATGCATTTGAGATCTGGTATGCTGTCAGGTGCACAATCTTGACACTGGTTAAAATTATTCACAGGTCTTTCGTACGGGCAGGGAGTATAGGAGTTGTCCAGGCTTCCGATGCATTTCTTTTCCTGAGAGGTATTAAAATCGATCTTCCCCAGGTCAAGTTCTTTTATATCTTCACCATCATAGACTTTTAGTTCAGGTGAAAATGAGTTCCAACGGTAGGATATCACGTGCACTTCCTTCTGGTTTAACAGTTTTGTTCTGTCTTTCAATAGGGTGTCAGCTTTCTTGAACACGGTTCATCTAATGTTTTAGGAAAATATATGATTTATCCATATCTGTGTTCATTGATGAATTTGAAATGACTTAAATACCAATTGACATCTATTCGGTATGATGACTTATAAAACTATCCAAGACACGGTTCATGGAAGTGTGAAATTATCTGGCCCTTTTCTAGAGTTATTGGAATGTCCCGAAATTCAAAGGTTGCATGGCATATCTCAGCTTGGATTGACTAAACTGGTCTTCCCAGGAGCTAACCACACACGTTTAGAACACTCGATAGGGACCTACCATGTAGCAGAAAGGATGGCAGAAAGTCTTGATCTAAAATCTCAAGAAAAAGATATCATAAAAGCTGCGGCTCTGTTACACGATGTTGGTCACGCCCCTTTCAGTCATACGTTGGAATCGATATTGAGCAAGGAAACAGATCATGACCACATGGATATAACTAAGAAGATAATCACTGGCGATATATTAGTTGAGGATAGGGATGTACCTATAATACCTGAGATATTGGAGAGAAACGATATCCCATCTGAAGAAGTTGCAGACTTGATCAAAGGGAAGGATGATAATTCGAAGATAACTGATTTTGGTGTTCATAAAGGACAGAAGTATTTTGGAGATGAGAAATATCTATACCAGATGATACACGGCCCTATGGACGTGGACCAACTCGATTATCTCTTAAGGGATTTTCATTATACTGGTGTTGCACACGGTGTTATCGATATCGAAAGAGTTCTACAGACGATAGAGATATACAATGGAAATCTAGTGATTAGCAAGGGTGGAGTTCCCGCTGTCGAGGGCATGCTGGTAGCCAGAGGTTTGATGTTCTCATCTGTTTATCTCCATAAAACAGCAAGGATAGCAGAACTGATGCTTGCAAAAGCTATAGATATGCTGGGTGAGGGTTATGACATGATCTACAGGATGACGGATTGGGAATTACTGGCATATCTGAGGGATAAAGGCGATTTTCAAAAAGAAATCGTCGATCGTTTAAAATATAGAAAGTTGTACAAGAGATGTTTCTCCATAGACTCCTCTGATCAATTCGGGCAAGATGACTTTGGAATCGAAGAAGTTGACGGTATCCGAGGTATCAGGGAAATGGAAAGCCGGATCGCAAATAGGGCTCATGTTGATGAAAAGAGGGTTTTGATAGATATACCTTACAAAGAGCTAAAACTATCTGAACCTAGGCTATCTAGGACCGATATAAAGATACTAGATGATGGCCGATTATACAATCTATCGAAATATAGTCCATTGGGTTATGCACTGCAGAAACGTCCCAGTCAGCCATGGGTTTTGA
>PULU01000084.1 GCA_003551065.1 Thermoplasmata archaeon
AAACTCCTGAACAGGCATTTTGGAAAAAATGCCGTTCAGATATTCTTGGATCTTATTTCGAAGGATTAGAAAATACGGAGGAATATCATGAAACGAAATAATTACAGAATAACACACTTTAAATGTGATGATCTGTCTATATGCCATACGAAGAGTGCAGCTAATCCCGAAACTATCGATGGCCATATATCAGTACTCAGATAAAGTCCAGGAGTAGGTGGATTGTAAAGTGTGATCGGAAAAAAAATCGAGTAAGAATAACCAGTGGTTGTCAATAATAGTGCATCCAAGAAAAGATGTGTGAAAGCTCCTAAGGCTAAAAGCAGAAATATAGGTTTTGAATATTCTTTATTTACGGATAAGGTGAGTACGAATATCATTATGAAAACTCCTCCTAGAGTGTGCAGCGGAGTCCATGAAAAAGGTACTTGGAATACATCTTCGATAAAAGCAGGTTCCACTATCAAACCAATACGGGTCAAGTCCGGTAGTACCGCTCCCAGCATGATTATGGTGATGTAATTTCTGTTGATCCATTTATACCTCCATGAGAGCAATATTCCTACACTGAAAGCCACGAATACATGAGTTAAAAGATCAGCCATCTTCATCCCTCCGGAAGAGCTTTAGAGGTTCCTCTCTAGGTTTTAAGCCGTCAGGTGTGTATTTCCAGTGGCTGACAAGTCTGATCAGTAACCATATAGCTGCTACTCCAGATACCCCATACATGTAGTACCAATTTGTTAGCGGTCTGACTATGATGGTTTCAGCAGTGATCGTATAATCCTCATTTAGAGTTCCGAAAACACTGACTCTGTCACCAACATAAGCATCTTTTGAAGTGTTGGTGATCTCTAACGATATCGAATTGTCACCATACTCGACTTCGATGGTGAGAGGATCAGTTTCCACAACCCTACCCCCAACGTCCACTTTTTCACCGACGTAAGCTTCGTGATTTTGAACAACATGTTCCGAACCTGGATAGTGTCCTTTATCAGGTTCAGGGCTAGCTGAACCGTACCATACGAACAGGATCAAAAGTATGATAAGAAGGACTGCTATCATTGACTTCCTAGACCGGAACATAGGACCTTCTAATGGTTCAAGATATATTGATTTACCGCAGGGTCAAGTTCTCTAGATCTTGAACTATTATCATAATTATTGTGAAAAAATTGTGTTGATATTTAAAGGAATCGTTATTACCTAAATCGATTATGATAATAAATTGCCATAATAACAAGTCTATCTATAATTAACAACGGGAACATCTAGTTTATCAAAATGTTCATCTGCCGTTACTATAGTTGCATCTACTGATTCTGCGCATGCAGCTATCAAAGCATCAGCGATGGGGACGTTGTTCACTTTATGAACTCCAGCCTTTATCGATTCGTCTTCCCCTATAACAACCACATCTAGATTATATTTTAGCTGATCGATTCTTTTTTCTGCAGTTTCTTCATCAACTCTTCTTGTATAGATATAATATATTTCAGTCAATGTGATGGAACTTATGTACAAACCGTTGTTATTGTTTAAAATCTCTTCAACAAAATCCGCTCCTTCTTCGTTATTGAAATAAGCTAGCAGGGCCATGGTGTCTAATAAGTATCTCATCCTTCCTCGAACTCCTCATCCCATCTTTTTCTGGTCTTTTTTAGTATTTCAGATGCGTCGTCGATCTCATCTATGCCTTTCAATTTATTCAAGGATTTGATCGGTTTTAAGATTATTTCGTCTCCCTTCTTTTCAACCAATATCTTATCTCCTTTTGAAAGATGAAATTCTTTTCTCAGTTCTGCGGGAAGAACGATCTGACCTTTTGAAGAAAGCTTTTTTACCTTCATTCTTACATTATTACAAATGTAATACATTTATTTAATTCTTACTATTATCTAGATTAAAACTTAGCGTCGTCTCATAATTTAATGATTTGAATAAGTTTCATTTTTCAAGTCTAGAACAGAATCCTATAATTTTCTTATATTTTTCACCTGATGACGGTAAAATTTATTTAACGACCGTAGATTACACTGCTTGTTTCAGAAAGGTGACATATGATGCTTAATGAACTTAAAAGGAAGTTGGAAGAGAAAGAGGCTGTAGTTTGTGTTGTCGGTATGGGTTATGTCGGCAGGCCTCTAGCTGAGTACTTATCAGAACATCTCAGAGTCATAGGTTATGATATCGACGAAGAAAAAGTGAAGAGGTTGAACAGCGGTGATAAGAACGAACTCCTGGAATTCTCCTCGGATCAAGATAAGATCGGAGAGGCGGATTTCGTGATAATTTGCGTTCCAACTCCTGTTAACGAGTCAAAAGAACCTGAACTGGCATTCGTTAAAAGTGCTACCGAGACCGTTGGTAAACATATGAAGAAAGGAGCGGTTGTGGCTTACGAGAGTACCGTGTATCCCGGAGTAACAGAAGAGGAGTGTGTACCGTTGTTAGAAGAAAGATCAGGTATGGTTTGCGGAGAAGATTTCTTTGTAGGCTATTCACCAGAACGGGTGAACCCTGGCGATGAAGAGCACACCATCGACAAGATCACGAAAGTCGTCGGTGGGATGGATGAAGAGGTCAGCGAAGTTCTGGGTGAACTTTATGGTCTTATAACCACTGTCCATATGACTAAAGACATAAAACCCGCAGAAGCTGCCAAGGTCATAGAGAACGTACAGAGAGATCTTAACATCGCACTGATGAATGAATTATCCATAATATTCGATAAGATGGGATTGGATACAGAAGAGGTACTCGAAGCGGCATCTACAAAGTGGAACTTCCACCGGTACCACCCTGGGCTGGTCGGAGGACACTGCATACCCATAGATCCATATTATCTTGTTTACAAAGCTAAGAAATTGGACTATCATCCACAGGTCATACTAGCCGGTAGGGCGATCAACGACAGTATGCCAAAGCACATCGGGGAGAAAGCCATCAAAGGGTTGAACGAAGCTGGTAAAGTGATAAAAGACTCCAAAGTGATCATCATGGGTTTGACTTATAAAGAGAACGTTGAAGATGTTAGAAAGTCTCCAGCAAAAGATATCATCAAGCTGCTTAAAGAATATCATGTGGATGTTTACGGATATGACCCATATCTCAACAATGAACAGATAGAGAGTTTCGGTGTAAAAGCAGTAAACGATATAGAAGGGTTCGATTGTGCTATCGTAACGGTTGCTCATGATGAATTTTTAGAGATGGGTCTTGAAAAGATTACAAAAAAGTTGGATGAGGATCCTGTATTGGTCGATGTACGAGGGGTGTTTAAAAAAGAAAAGTTCGAAGGGGTTTACAAGACCCTCTAGATGATCTGTTTTAAGAATTTGTCTAATTCTTTCTCGTACCCCTTTTCTAGGGGATCTTTCTTTTTCTCGACTTTAAACGTCAAAGTGTCTACCTTTTTCTGCAGTTTATTCTTTTTCAACATCTTCTCAAGTTCATCAGGAGTGGATATCTTTCCCCCTACATGGGTCGTTATCAAACCGTAGTTCACATCTACTCCATCTATATCCAAATTCTTCACGAACTTTTTCATCCTTTTTGTAGCTTTACCTTTCTTCACAGGCGTACTGAATATGTAGAGATCGGCACCCCTTATATAATCTGGATCAGTATCCTTAACTGAAAATATTTTCACATTTTCGTTCTCTAATTGATCCTCCAGATATTTAGATATCTTTTCTCCTTTTCCATACTTTGTATCATAAATTATATTGATTCTCATTGTATCACCCTTTGTTAAGAAAAGATATAATCTGATTCTATATCTACTTTCCTATTGTATAATGTCTACTGGTACCAAAGATGATCTTATGATGTATTCATCGATCTTCAGATTCTCATACCATGGATATAACGAACTCTCGATGGTGACATACTCAAAATGTTCTCTCATCGAAAGGTTCTTTTTACCAATTTGATTATCTCAAAGACAGCTAAGAACACTGCCATAGCTCCCAGGACCTGTGCCCATCCCATGAGTCCTATATTAGCGAATTCCAAGAAGTCACTTATGAAAGGACCGTAGACTCCTAGGAATACGAGTCCGATGGATATCACGATGGAGTAAAGTATTATCTTGTTAGAGAAGAAGTTCTTACTGAATATAGATTCGTACTCGTACCTTCTAGACATTATATTCGCGAACTGACAGTATGATAGAGTTAAGTAAGCAACAGTCGTTGCAGCAGCGTACTGTACCGGTGCTTCAGTACCTTCAGTTAGAGGTACACCCTGCCTGTAGAAGTAAAGCCAGAAATTACCGGCAGCTAGTGAACCGATCAAAAGTCCTAAGAAGATAACTTCAACGGAATGTGATCGATCCAGTATGTGCTCATCTCCACTCCTTGGCGGTGATGTCATCATAGCTTCCGAGGGTGGATCGTATGATAAGAACGTTAAAGGCATGACCTCGGCTAAAAGATCGATGGCTAATATTTGGATGACTAAGATCGGTATGGCCCATGGGCTCCAACCCAGAAGCCCAATCATGGCAAGACCTGCAAGAACTGTTGTGAGTTCTGCGCCATTTGTGGTCATGGATGCTAGAACGGTTTTCTTTAGATTGTTGTAGATGGTCCTCCCTTCCCGGACTGCATGAACTAAAGTCGGGAAACTGTCGTCTAACAGCACTAGTTCCGAGGCTTCCTTTGCAACATCGGTACCCTTCTGGCCCATAGCTACGCCTATATGAGCTCTTTTCAAGGCGGGAGCATCATTGACACCATCCCCGGTGACTGCTACAATCTCATCGTCCTGCTCTAACAGTTTAACTATACGCAGTTTATCCTCTGGATCAACTCGAGAAAATATCATGGAATCCGACTTCTTCATCTTCTCGAAAACTTCATTATCATCCATCTTCTTGAGTTCTTTACCTGTTATCACAGGTGTTTTTTCTCCCTCGGATAAACCGATCTCGTCTCCTACTGCTCTAGCCGTGATAGCGTGGTCTCCGGTCATTATGAATGTTCGGATATGAGCTTCTTTACATCCTTGGATAGCTTCTTTCACACCCTCTTTAGGAGGATCTATCATGCTGACTAGACCCAAAAATATGACGTCCTTCTCGACCTCCTCTTCGGTGTAATCTTCTGTTTGTTCTTCTAGAGGTCTATAAGCGATGGCTAGAACCCGCATGGCCTTCTCCGAGTACTTCTTGTTGATCTTCCTTATCTTTTCTTTTTCTTCTTCAGTGATATTCTGGACTTCTCCGTTCCTGTAGATGTACTTGCTCACTGAAAGTACACTGTCCGTTGCCCCTTTCATCGCCAGTACCCTCATCCCTTCTGTATCACCTTCGAAGGCCTTTTTGACGGTTTCATCATCGTATTCCTCACCGATATCCCTCACGGAACTCATCCTCTTCCTCTCGGAATCGAAGGGGAACTCGATGATCTCAGGGTTCTCTTCGTCTTCGATCTCTGAGCGGGTTCCCAGTTTGGTGGACATGGTTATCAAGGCTGCTTCAGTCGGATCTCCCACAGCGTACCAGTTGTCGTGCTGTTCGTCGGGCTCGTGGATCTCCGCGTTTGAAGCCATGGTGGAAGCATCCATCAAGATCTCGAGTTCGTGGATCTGTTCTTGTGTGAGTTCCTTCTCGTTCTCATCGAGTATCTTACCTTCGGGTTTGTAGCCTAAGCCTGTAAGCTTGTATTCTTTATCGTTGAACCAAACGTTCTTGACCGTCATCTCATTCTTAGTCAGAGTTCCGGTCTTATCGGTACATATCACGGTGGTTGAACCTAAAGTTTCGACGGAAGAAAGGTTCTTAACCACTGCGTTTCGGTTAGCCAGGCGATTACTGCCCGTTGATAAAGCAACGGTCACCTGAGCCGGTAATGCCTGCGGTACTGCGGATACCGCTATCCCCACTGCGTAAATCAAACTTACCGATAATCCAAGGTCCTGCCATAAAGAGACGAAGAAAAGTGCCGTACTTATGACTACCACGATAGCTGTCAGATTTTTAGCTAAAAGGTCCAATTCCTTCTGTAAAGGTGATTTGAGTTCACTGGTCTCTTCTGTCATATCAGCGATCTTACCCATCTCGGTATCCATCCCGGTTGCGATGACTAGACCGGTTGCATTGCCCGTTGCAACTGTAGTACCCACATAGGCCATGTTGTCCCTATCTGCTAAAGTCACTTCCTCCTTGATGGCGTTGGTATGTTTTTCCTGGGGCATTGACTCCCCGGTGAGTGAAAAATCATTTGTTTTTAGGTTGAAAGAGCGGATTATCCTGACATCCGCTGGTATCTTGTCACCCTCTTCGATTTTGATTATGTCACCTGGAACCAATTCTTCTTGGTCTATTTCTTTCCAGCGCCCTGCCTGTTTGACTTGGGCGGGAGATTTTATGAGGGATTTCAGTTTCTCGATTATCTGTTGAGCCTTGTATTTTTGAACGAAACCGATGACTGCGTTGATGAAAACTATGATGAACATGGCAGCTGCAACTTTTAGACTATCAGGATCGCTCTCTATCACACCTGGGATACCTAATCCTAAGATCACAGATATGATACCTGCAACTATCAAAACTATAACAAGCAGTTCTTTAAATTGCGACAAAAAAAGTAAAAGTTTTGGAGTTTGAACTTTTCCGGTGAGTTGATTCTTACCGTGCTTTTTTAAACGATCTTCCGCCTCCTCCTTAGTCAGTCCCTCCGGTGAAGTATCCAACTCTTTCAGGCACTCCTTGACAGTCATCCGATAGTAATCTTTGTCATCCGCCATCTGAATTCCATGTTATGAAACAAATATTTCGATATATTTCTTTTGGTAGGGTTTAAGATACTACGATCAGATCAGTTCGATCATCTAGATGGTTTCTGCTTTTTCTTTTAACCGATCCTCTCTCTTGATAAGAGCTAATATAAAATCTAGATCTACATACATCTATTTCCCAGCCTATTCCAATCCTTCTTTAAGAGCCTTCTCTTTCAACTCTTCGACACTTCCATCGACATCCTTCCACTCTTCCCGTAGCTCTTCTAGTAGATTCTCTGAAACGGGTAGAGGGATCAAACGATCGAGATTTCAACATCATCGATCCAACTCAAAAACTGGCAGAAGTCTCATCCCTTTAGAATGGGATACTACATTCGTTCACCGCTCCTCATTGTGATTTTTAGTCGAAGTTTAAAAAAAACTATATATTTTGATTTAATTCTCCCTGCGATGAGTGGAGTGATAAAGTTCAGGAACCTAACAAAGATTTACGATGGTATCACTGCAGTAGATTCTTTGAATCTAGAAGTAAAAAAGGGGGAGATATTCGGTTTCTTGGGTCCCAATGGAGCCGGGAAGACCACCACCATAAAAGCGATGATGGGACTGTTGAAACCCACAAAAGGAAGTATCGTAGTAAATGGTGAGAAGATATCTACATCTGCAGGTATATCGTCTTCTTCCGTGGGATATCTACCAGAAGTTCTGGATCTCTGGGATAATCTGAGTGGAGAGGAAACACTGAGATTCATGTCCGACCTGAAAGGTGTATCTAGAAGTGAAGTAGAGAAGCTGCTCCACAAAGTCGGACTGTCTAGAGCCGGGGACAGAAAAGTAAAAGGATACTCCAAAGGTATGCGTCAACGCCTAGCCCTAGCTCAAAGTTTACTGGGAAAACCCGATCTCCTCATCCTAGATGAACCTTCCACAGGACTTGACCCTTCAGGAGTGGCCATGGTAAAAAACATCATCAGAGAACATGTCGATAGGGGAGGCACTGTATTCCTTTCCTCACACATATTACCTGTAGTGGAAGAAGTGGCCCATAGGGTCGGGATAATCGTCGAGGGGAAACTCAGGACAGTTGATTCGGTTTCTAACTTAAGAGATCAACTTCAGATACCTACCAAGATGAACATCTTACTCTCTTCGAACCACAAGAAAGTTGAAAAATATCTCAGAAAGAGTCCGATGATCAAGTCGTATTCCGGGTCAAAAAACATGTTGACTGTGACTTGTAATAAGAATGATAAAAAGGACATCTTGGATCTGATCGAAGAATGTGGTGTGGATGTGGTGGACTTCGATATCAAAGAGGGATCACTTGAAGATATATTCTTGAGTTTCTCAAGGGGGGATATGTAGATGAATTCTAAAAATAAAAAGGTCATGGCCATCGCTAAAAAGGAGTTCATGAACAATGTTAGGAACAAATGGGTCTTCATATTAGGTATTATATTCGTAGGAACTATCTTACTGACCAGTGCCTATGGAGGGATGGAAACCCGTGGAGAAGCTGGCATCAGGGGCTTCGAATTCACCATCAATATAGGTACTTCCATGGTCCTTTTATTGTCATCAGTCGTCGCCATCATGGTCGGATATAAAACGGTGGTAGAAGAGGTAGAAGATGGTAACATCGGTCTGCTCTTGACCTCTGAATTGAAGCGAAAAGAGATCGTAACTGCAAAGTTCATCGGACTCTCAGCGGTCATCGCTAGTGCCATCATCGGAGGGCTTGCCATCGGTGGATTGGTCATAGGGTTCGCTGCCAGTTTCGAAGGAGCTCTTGATTATCTTTACTTCATGATCCTTTCCTTCTTATTCTCCTTGGTGTTCTTATCTCTGGCGATATTGATGTCGTCCATGGTGAAGAAGAAAAGTCATGCACTAGCAGGTGGAATATTCCTATGGCTGTTCTTCAACATAATATACGAACTAGTGCTCTTTGGATTACTGGTGGCTAGGGAAGGTATGCCCGATTTTGCAGAAGGTAACTTTGAATTCTTATTTCCCGAATGGTACTGGTTCGCCAGTCTGTTAAGTCCTAACGAGACCTTCTGGATGGGAGTTAATGTAATCCTTGGTAGATATAACCTCCCCGATATACTGAGTTTGCCTGTGATAACTGTAATCCTATTGCTTTGGATCATCGTTCCACTGGTACTGTCTCTGTTCATATTCGAGAAAAAAGATCTTTGAACGGCCCCAGCGGAGAAGCACAGCAGTGTTGATATGAGGGAGATCAAAAGACCTTTCGAACTGAATGGTCGAACGTTCTATGGTGAAGGAGTGGAATTCTCAGATTTCTTGGTACCTGGTGTAATCGTCTTCGTAATACTTTCAACGATATCTCTAAAACTCACCCGAAGATAGGCCATAAAGATCCTGCAGACTTTTCGGATCGCGATTATATTATCGTAATTATTATCGTAATTAGAATCATCAAATATTTCTGCAGATATCAAATGCATGGATATCTTTTAAAAGTTCATCGAAAGGATTAAAAAAAACTCATTTATATATTGCCCTATGCGATACCTGTCATTCGGAGCTTTCAAGGGAACTAGTATCTACAAAAAGTGCTTGTTTGTTGTTTTAGCACTGACGGTACTCCAGATCATATTGGTCGGATGGGTCATCAAA
>PULU01000056.1 GCA_003551065.1 Thermoplasmata archaeon
TAGGGATAATCATCCTAGAACTGTTCGATGCCATAATTTTGGCAGTGGTTGTCACCATGATCATCTCTTCTATAACTATAAGGAAAGAAGAGCAGATATTTGATAAAATTTTCAAACGAATGAACGTAGATTACCCCGCTAAAAGGATAGACAATAAAAGTGTAGTCCAACCTGGTCTGAAAAACCATATCATAATACTCGGATATGGGAGGCAGGGTAAAAAATTAGTAGATATCTGCAGATCTAAAGGTCTTGATTTTCTTGTAATTGAAAACGATCCTGTTAAGTTGGAAGAGTTGGAGAAGGAGTGTGAAAACTATGTTTTTGGTGATGCGATGTATGACTATACTTGGGAGAAATCATCCATCGATAATGCTAAGGTCGTGATATCTACGATCCATAAAGATATAGTATCTAAAAAATTACTTGAGATGGATATAGATTGTCCAGTAGTACCTAAAGCACATACCATGGAAATGACCCGGGAGTATTTCGAAAAAGGAGCATTTTACGTGAACAATCCTAACATTCTAGTCTATAGATTCTTGGAAGAAAAAGTCAATGAAGAGGTGGTCCAAGATTGAAGATGTTGTATTTTTTATTGAGAGTATATCTATCCTGCTCTCTATCTTTTCATCCATCTTCGATCACCTTCTTCTTTCTGCCCAATGTTCCTCTAGATGAGCCTTTATATCATCCTCCGCATACTATTTGTACATTTATAGGGGGTAGGTCTGTGAAAGTTGTTATACTATCGTCATTCATCCACCATCTAAATCTTCTGGGTTTCGTCCCTTGATCCTCACTATCGAGGCGGATACAGTGGCATTCTAGCTGATTTATGTAAGTTGATCTAGAGTAAGTAAATTTTTTAATTGTTGTTGGTGGTTTGATCTATACCCATCATGGAGAGAAGGTGGTGTGATGCAAAAGACGATCAAAGATCGGATATTGAAACATGCTGGTTCGTTGTTAGCTCCGCTGCCTATTCTATTATTCTAGATGATGCCCACCCTGGCATACAAAGGGGTCATGTTGATACAGACCCGCTCATTTTTTATCCGCTCTTATGATCAGCAATATCAAGAGGGCCTAAGTTTCTTATTCCGGCTAGAACTTTTCCTAGGTTCTATACGGTGTTTTTTGATAGAAGTCCAAAAATCAGAAATGAATGGTAATTTTAATATAGATAACTATATATATTGATATGTGTTAGAGTATAAGGTCGTGAATATTATGGAGAGAAAAATAACCCGAATCGAAATAATGTCAGTAGTTATGATTTTATTGATATCAATCTTTTCTACCGTATCGATAAGTGCAGCTGAAACAGAAGTATCGAGTGTTGGATTACACTCTTACGAAGAGATCTACAATTGGACTGATCTGAACGATATACGCTATGATCTAAGTGGTGATTTCAAACTGATGAACGACCTGGATGAGAATACAGAAGGGTATGATGAACTAGTCGATACCTCTGAGGGATGGCTTCCTATAGGTACGGATGCCGATCGGTTCCAAGGAAGTTTTGACGGCCAGAACTATACCATAAAAGGATTGTACATCAACCGGCCGGTCACAGACAATATCGGCCTGTTTGGATATGTTGATGATGGTTCAGTTCGCAACGTTGGCTTGGTTGATGTTGACGTGTACGGGAACGTATATGTAGGCGGACTCGTGGGATACAGCCGGGGCACGGTATCGAACTCTTATGTGACGGGAACCGTGAACGGTGGTATTTTTGTAGGAGGGATCGTGGGATTGAACGATGTCACGGTGGAGAACTCCTACGCCACGGGTGATGTGAGCGGTCACTCGTACATAGGTGGCTTAGTAGGAGAAAATTGGGGCCCGGTATCGAACTCGTATGCCACTGGAAATGTAATCGGTGATAACGATGTAGGCGGCCTCGTAGGATCGAATAAGGATGGTGTGTTCAACTCTTACGCGACGGGAAATATGAGCGGTGGTAATCATGTAGGCGGTCTTGTTGGACACAATGATTGGGGCTGGGTGTCGAACTCGTATGCAGCGGGAAATGTGAGCGGTGATAGCGATGTAGGCGGCCTCGTGGGATACAACGGTGACAACGGTATGGTGTTTAACTCGTTTTACGACAGCGAAACCACAAAACAATCCGACGAGGGTAAGGGCATACCCAAGAGCACCATCGAGATGCGTGAACCATCGACCTTCATGGATGCAAGCTGGGATATAGAGATTCATGAAACCGAAGATCCCACTGATGGGTACCCATTCCTGTCAACTCAGGTCGAAGGGAACTCTCCGATATGGTACATACACGGTACGCTTCCGACAACAGAGATCACCGATTGGTACGAACTGCATGCTATGCGGTATAACCTGACGGGAGAATATGTTCTCATGAACGATCTTGCACCAGAGACACCTGGGTATTTGGATCACAACGATCCCGGAACACCGGGATGGCTGCCTATAGGGGACGATGATGAACCTTTCACAGGCAGTTTTGACGGGCAAGGGAACACCATCTCTGGACTGCACATAGATAGAGGAAATACCGATTACGTCGGTTTGTTCGGCTATCTAAATGAACAGGCTGCCGTGTTCGATGTTATGCTGGAAGATGTTGATGTGACCGGAGATGGGATGGTAGGAGCACTGGCAGGTGAAAATTATGGTGTAATCAACAATTCGTCTGCTACCGGAAACGTTAGCGGAACTGGCACCTTCGACTCCCCTGTAGGTGGACTAGTTGGAGGGAATAACGATGGTACGGTATCGAACTGTTATGCCACCGGTGATGTGATCGGAAATGGTTGGCACGTAGGCGGTCTTGTGGGATGGAACGGAGGTGGCACAGTGACGAACTCGTATGCTACAGGAAGCGTGAGCGGTAGTCATTATTTAGGCGGTCTGGTGGGATGGAACAGGGAAGGCACGGTGTCTAATTCATATGCTACAGGAAGCATGAGCGGTGGCAATCATATAGGCGGTCTTGTTGGATTGAATTCGGATGGCACGGTGTCTAATTCATATGCTACGGGAAGCGTGAGCGGTGCCACTTATTTAGGTGGTCTGTTGGGACATAACATGGAAGGCACGGTGTCTAATTCATATGCTACGGGAAGCGTGAGCGGAGATACTAATGTAGGCGGTCTGGTGGGATCGAACTCGGATGGCACGGTGTCTAACTCCTTCTGGGACCTCGAGACCGGCGGTCCGGACAATGGAGTCGGCGATGGCAAGACCACGGCTGAGATGATGACACAAAGCACTTTTACGGATGCGGGTTGGAATTTCACGATCCCTGGTACATGGGTGATGGCCGGTTATCCATATCTACAGTGGGAGCATACAACGGAGATCACTAATGTAGTTGAATTACAGTTAGTCATAGTTGATCTAGACGACGACTACACACTGATGAATGATATCGATGCGTCGGAAACATCGATATGGAACGATGGTGCGGGATTTGAGCCAATCGGGACGAACGACAACCATTTCATGGGCCGCTTCGACGGCCGCAACCATACAATTTATGGATTGAACATAAACAGGACCGATATGGATTATCAGGGTCTATTTGGGTCTGTTGACTTGTCAGGAAAAATCAGCAACGTGGGTCTAATTGACTTGAACGTGAGCGGTGACCGTTATGTAGGCGGACTTGTGGGGGAGAACATTGGTACAGTGTCGAACTCTTATGCTACAGGAGACGTTTATGGTTCCGGTGGTACTGTAGGCGGGCTAGTAGGTTTCAATGAAAATGGCGGAACTATAAAAAACTCGTCTGCCCACGCAATTGTCCTTGGGGATAGCAGTTATACAGGTGGATTGGTAGGGCATAATCGCCATCATATCTACGATTCCTTTGCTACAGGGGACGTTGTGGGGACCACCACTGTAGGTGGACTAGTAGGGTACAACCGTGGTATAGACCCTGTTATCTCAGGATGTTATGCAACAGGTAATACAAGTGCTACGGTTGACAATGTCGGTGGCTTCGTCGGTACTAACCACCTTGGGGCGAATATATCTGAATCATATTCAACTGGAGACGTTATCCGTCTATCTGGTGCGTCTCCTACGTTCACTGATTACGGTGGTTTTGTAGGAAGAAACGTTCAGGCAAAGATAATCAATTGCTACTCGACTGGACAGGTAATATATGAAGATGCTGAGAATCCAAACGATAAAGGCTTCGCAGGAGACGTGAGCACCGATGGGGACTATGAGATGATCGGAAACTTTTGGGATATGGAAACTAGCGGACAGAACGATACTGTCGGAGAAGCGACCGGCAAGAGCACCATCGAGATGCGGGAGCTATTGACCTTCATGGATGCAGGCTGGGATATAGAGATACATGAAACCGAAGATCCCACGGACGGATACCCGTTCCTGTCAACTCAGGTCGAAGGGAACTCTCCGATATGGTACATACACGGTACGCTTCCAACCATAGAGATCACCGATTGGTACGAACTGCACGCAATACGGTATAACCTGACAGCCGACTATGTTCTCATGAATGATCTTACACCAGAGACACCTGGATATGATGATCACAACGACCCAGGAACACCGGGATGGCTGCCCATAGGAGACAATAATGAACGTTTTACCGGTGGCTTTGACGGGCAAGGACACACTATATCTGGACTGTACATCAACCGATCAGACACAGACTTTGTAGGGCTTTTCGGATTTGTAGGAGATGGCGGTGAGATCTCGAATGTGGGATTGGTGGATTTGACAGTGAGCGGTGACAGATTTGTAGGAGGTTTGGTAGGACATAACGAATACACGGTATCGAACTCCTATGTAACCGGAGATGTCACCGGGGACTGGCGTGTAGGAGGACTAGTCGGAAGTAACTTGCAGGGCACGATATCCAACTCTTATGCTACGGGTAGCGTGAGCAGTGGTGACAACATGGTAGGCGGACTAGTAGGAGCCAACTTTGATGGTACGGTGTCGAACTCATATGCAACTGGTAACGTGAGCGGTGTCGATAATGTAGGCGGTCTCGGGGGTAGTAACAGTGGCACGGTATCGAACTCGTATGCTGCGGGAAATGTGAGCGGTGACGAACGGGTAGGCGGACTCGTGGGAGATAACAGTGGCACGGTATCGAAATCTTATGCTGCGGGAAATGTGAGCGGTGATTCTATGGTGGGTGGACTCATAGGATGGAGCACAGGTTGGGTGTCGAACTCATTCTACGATATGGAAACTACGGGGCAATCCGACACTAGCAAAGGTGAGCCGAAGACCACCGCCGAGATGAAAGACGTGGCTACTTTCACCGACCTTAGCACAGAGGGATTGAACGAACCCTGGGATTTCTTTGGTGATCCGTATGATGACGAAGGTGAGGAAGACATATGGGCTATCGATAAATATGAGACCTTCAACGACGGCTATCCCTTTTTCATCGGGGAGCATGTCATTTTGACCGTAAACATGGTCGAATTGGGAACGATCTACATCGATGGCGAGGAAATTTCAGAGTCACCTTATCAGAGATGGTATAATTATGATACCGAGCTTGAACTGTTAGCCGAGCCGAAACCAGGTTTCGAATTCGTCGGGTGGCAGGGAGACATCGAGTCCGAAGAAACGGAGATCGATATCCTACTCTCAGATCATTTAGAGATCACTGCAGTCTTCGAGCTTGAGTATGAGCCCATGATAGTGGATATATATCCCGGACAGGATGAGAGCGTATCGGGATACGGCATGGTGTTCTCGGCCCGCCTGGACCATCCGGGGGAGATAGACATCGAAAACGCCAGGATCACACTGCTGGATACCGGGCTGGAGTTCGAGGTCCATACCGAAGGAAACCTATCTCAGATGAACATGCCTTTCACCATGGATGAAGGAGAATATAGCTATGAGATCTACATGGTGGACGATTATGGTTATGAGCACTATGCCGTAGTGAGCTTTTATGTGGATAATACGGCACCCCAGCTGGAGATCACCTCACCAGTGAACGATATCGAGGAGCTGACCTACGAGGAAGATTTCACGATAGAAGGTTCCACAGAGCCAGGAGCATCCCTATGGATCAACGGAGTTTCCGTTGATGTGGACGGAGACGGTAATTTCTCCTACGAGACCTCTCTTATCGAAGGACTGAACACGTTCAACGTGGTCGCCGAAGACCAGGCCGAAAACAGAGCGAGGACTACAGTCTATGCGCTTTATCTACCTCAGATCCCGGAGATACTGGAAACCATAGCGGAACTAGAGGACGGAATCGAGCAGAACCGGGACAATATAACAGCCCTACAGGAAGAGCTGGAGGCCCTGGACCTAGATCTCGGTCAACTTACCGATAGGGTCGATGCCCTAGAGATAGCCTTGGAAGAGAACGTAACCGCATTAGAAAATGCGATACTTGAGAACAGGACGGACCTCATAGATATGATAGACGAAAACATCACAGCTATCGAAAGTGAATTATCTGTTATCAACGATGAGATCGATTATATACATACCGAATTGGAAGAAATCGGCTCGACACTTGCAGATCTAAAGGGTAAAATCGATGCGAATAGGGTAGCTATCGAAGACCTAGAAGCATTGACCGAACAGCTTGATGTTAATCTCAGTGCCCTGGAAACTGAATTCTCTTTAAAGCTGGATGCGTTAGGATATGCCTTGGATGAGAACGCTACCGCACTTGAAGATGCGATACTTGAGAACAGGACGGATCTTATATCTATCATAGATGCAAATATAAATTCTATAGATGATGAGTTAGCATCTATCAACGAAGATATCTCAAAGATTTACGTTGAACTGGAAAATTACGTTACTTTTGAAGAATTTGTAAAAGGATTAGAAGATTATCTTACAGATCAAGAGATAAACGATCTTCTCGAAGATTATGTGAAGAGTGGTGATCTTCTAAAGATATTGGAGAACTATCTTACAGAAGATGAGATCGAAGCGATCGTAGATGAACTTAGTGAGAGACAAGAAACCATAGATGTTGAACAGGACGACAGTATTTCCATGTCACAGAATATCGGTATAATAGGATTTATCATCGCGTTGTTGGCACTTATCATAGCTATATTTTCGGTGACTAAAAAAGGCGGTAAAGAAACATACGATGATGACACCATTGAACAATATACGTTCGAAGAGGAAACAACCGAAGATATTGAAGAGATTTCTGAAGATATCGAAGAGTGAAACCCATATTCAAAACCCTTTTTCTTTAGGTGTTTTTATGGGTTCTGAGTATCGTGTCATAGATCAAAGGTAAGGTACAAAATTAAAGCTTTGATAAATTAGAAAGGACGGATAGAGTTCTTGTTACATCGGATCATAGAAAATTCAGGAGGGTGAGGGTGCCCCCACTGAATCGTGGTCCGGTAATATATCTTCGGCCTCCCGTATCCTTGTTGTTCCGTAAACGATCATACTGATCACCAGTCCTATGATACCGGTGAAGAGGAATATCAGAGCCATCCCGGCACCGGAGCCCGTACCGATCAAGTCTCCAAAGACCGGTGCTAAAGTTCCTCCTTCCATCATCCCGGGTTCGAACACTTTGTCTGATAGTGGACCCGAGATCAAAGTCGCCATAGGTATAGCTAGTTGTGCGATAAATCTGCGGGCTGCGAAGACTTTTCCCTGTACCGCCGGTTCCACCTTGGACTGCCAGAAGGATTGGGAACAACCTCCGGAGATCACCATGAAAAAGGAGAACACGAAGCTACCTAATCCCCATAGTATTATATCTCTCCCGATCCCCATCAGTGTTCCACCGATGATACTGGAGATGGCTATACATAGGAATATACCTCTGATGCGCTTCTTGGGACCTCCCCATACCGCCAACAGAGCACCACCGATAACTCCTCCTGTAGCTGCTATCATCTGAACACCTGCAAGTACCATCTCGTCTCCACCTGACCTGGCAAGTATCATAGGTGTTCGTATAGTGTTACCCATGGTGAAGAATATATTGATTATCAGGAAGAAGATCAGGAGGCACAGCAGGGTCCTTCTCTCATAGATGTACTTGAAACCATAGACGATCTCCGACCAAATATTCTTGAGTCCTTTTCCGACATCCGGTAGTTTTTCTGGTTGAGGTATGTGTACCATCAGAAGAGTTCCAATCGCTGCCGAGAAGCTGATCATGTCGATGATCAATATACCTCTGATACCGATGATACCTATCAACATGGCTGCAAGTATCGGTCCTGCAAGGTCCGAACCGGTATCGGCCATGGATAATAATCCACTTGCACGTGCATAGTCTTTCTTTGAGAGCATCAGGGAAATAGATGCAGCGAACGCTGGGAACTGGAAAGCTGCGAAGAACCCTGAGAACATACCGATCGTGTAAAGGTGCCATAACTGCAGGTTACCGGTGGTCATCAGTATGAATATCGCCACGGTCCCGACACCTGCTCCCAGGTCACCCAACATCATGCTGAACTTCCTGTTCCATCTATCTACCAAGGCTCCTGCTAAAGGCGTTGATACAAGTAAAGGTGCGAAGAAACAGAAGCCAAATATGGCGAAAGGAGTGGCTTCACCGGTCTGCGTCCATATCCATATCATCAGTGCGAAGCCTGTCATCACGCTCCCTATTATCGATATCAACCGTCCGAACCACACGATAAGGAAAGCTCGCATGCCCGTCGGTTTGTTGATCATGTCTTTTTCTTTCATGATCTAAGGAAGTCTTAGGAGTATTTATTATTATTTTGAATTTGAAATTTAATAACATCAACAAAATGGTGGAGAACGTCAACTTTCAAGTTGAAGGTGGAGGTCCTGGTATATATCTTTTCTAATTTTCTAGGCACTGATGATAGCATCCTTTGTTGGGGACTTCAATCGTCTTGATAATATACAACGGCGGATATACGAAAAATTAATTATTCGTAAACAATTAGCAAAATTTTATATATAACAATTGACTATTAATTTACATATGATATCCACCACCGAACTTAGGATATTCAAAACTTTGAAAGATAAAAGCTCTTTGTCTGAAATATCTGAAAGATCTGGACTAGATATCTCAACCGTTTCTAAGTATATTTCTAGATCTATTGAAAAGAGAAACGGTTTGTTCGTCAAAGAAAGAGAAGGCAAGAAGGTGTATGTGAAAAGAGCGGATACCTTGCATTCATCGATCTTACAGACTATCATTAATGAGTATCCGGGTTGGAATTTCGAAGAGTTGTTTTCACATTCTGGATTGAAAATCGTTGGAGTTTTATTTCAACCCAAGAGGATCAAAGATATAGTTTTTTTAACCGGTCTGTCTAGACAATACATAAGAAGTCGGTTAAAGAAATTTTTGAACGTGGGTATCGTAA
>PULU01000028.1 GCA_003551065.1 Thermoplasmata archaeon
AACAAAAACAGACGCAGATCATAATCTACTCTAAAAGCATCTTACTGTCCTCCTATCACAGATCACCATTTTTAGAGAACAAGATGATTTCGTACTTTACAAAAATGCTGATAAGCTATACTGCCATCTTTAAGATATTTCTCAGTATCTTTGATATCGAACCATTTGATCTCATCTATCTCACTAGATATAGAGAACTCATCATCAGATACGAAGGCGATGAAACCTAACATCAGATTATCTCCCCTCTCGTGAAAATAACTGGAAATATATTTACATTCATTAACTGAAATACCCGTTTCCTCTTCAACTTCTCTAAGAACAGTTTGTTCCGCAGTTTCACCTTCAACCATATATCCCGCTATCAAGATCCAGTGCCTCTTTGATATCCTGTCCTGTTTAACTAAAGCTATCTTATCTCCATTAATCATCGTAACTATGACACAAGTATTGAATGAATCAAAATATGGTTGTTCACATGAGTTACAATAAGGTATTTTACCTTCATCACCCAATTCCTTTAACGACAACTTGTTCCCACATATAGGACAATATTTGAACTTCATTTTAAAAGTCTATCATATTTAGAAAATATAAAACTTCTCTAAAATTAAGATGACTAGATCTGTATTAGAATCTTTGTTGAAATAAAATATTTGAGGTTCGCCCCTCGACATCCCCTCTAAATTCTATAAAACATTTCACGATCGAACCTATCTAAACTAAAACTTTCCTAACAGTACCTGGTACTCATCTATCTTATGGAATCCTAATCTCTCTGCTAATTTTACCGAAGGCTCATTATAAGCTCCGCATTCCCAGTATGGGGCAACATTATTCTTCAAACAATGATCAATAAAAACAGCAGCAGTTACGGTTGCGATACCTTTCTGTCTAAATCCTTCCAAAGTTTCTATTCCTATACCACATCTACCTTCACTCACGTATTCGGCAGTACACCAACACACAATCTCATCATCGATCAAACTAGCCTTTCCATAACCCTTTTGAAAATACCTTTCAAGGGAGGGCCACATCCATTCGATCTCGTTTTTAATCAGCTCAAAGTTCTTCAATTCCTTACTTTCCAAAAGATCCTCAT
Organism: Thermoplasmata archaeon; assembly: GCA_003551065.1. GTDB lineage: Archaea > Thermoplasmatota > Thermoplasmata > Halarchaeoplasmatales > Halarchaeoplasmataceae > Saliniplasma. Next base: position 1,103 of record PULU01000028.1, read on the forward strand.
CTATATCCACTATTTCGAGTTCGTCAACTGAACTTTCAAACCCCTTCACAGACCCTTTCGTGTACCTATAAAAGTACTTTTTCAGCATTTTATACTCCCCTAATCCGAACACAGATCTGACAGAATCTTCAGAAATCCCTGTGAGGTCATTCACCTTAAAGTACGAAAAAGCTTCACTCTCAGCCTTTCCTCTAACCTCCTTTTCGTACAATCGAGTCAAGTTCTCTAAATGCTCGGAATCGGGGGATTCGCCAAACAAATAGAATACCACATTCCCTAAATCCCATAAAAAATAAAACTTTCCATCAGACCAAAGATATCCTTCCGTATTCCCTTCCGAGATCGATTCTAAAGTTATCTTCAATTGGTCGTTATCGACATCTGATGAAAAAGACTGTTTATTCTTTAACATGTTCTACCTCATCTCCCCAAGTACTTTTCAAACTTTTTATCTTATATCCCGTCAGGATAACTTATCACATAGCATATATTTAAAATCATCAGAACCCTTTTTGATAACTCCTGCAAGTTGTTCTTCAAAACGACAGGTGAATATGAGCTTTAGATCAAGAGATGTGAACAAAAACCATCAAAAAGGAAACTTATTTAACACATCCTGATGATATGATATACGATGGAAGATATAAAGATAGAAAAGATAAAGGAGGATTTCAAACCATTCAAAGACAAGGTCGAAGGGATCTTACTTTTTGGTTCCTCTGTAAATAACGAACGAACCCAAAGATCGGATATAGACATATGTTTGGTCGAACCGAAATCGGATGATATACTTTTCAAAGTTTTTGAAAAAGTAGGTGGAAAATACGATGTGAAGATCTTCGAGAAACTTCCTCTTACACTTCAGATCGATATTATAAAAAATCATAGAGTTATTTTCGGTGATGAGGTCGAATTATCTTATTATTTTTACGGATATAGGAAGCTGTGGAAGGATAACAAACCACGCATAGAAAAACACTCCTTCGAAGATGTAGAGGAGATGATCAAAGCTAGAAAAAGGTGGTTGGATGATAAATGAAAGGTATCTGAACAGAATTCAGAGGGATTTTGTGAATAGGAAGAATTTCATCTAAAATTCCTAAGTCCGATAAATTTTTTATCCACTCATCAAAACCGTGATTCTTCCAACACCTCTTTCAAAAGTTTAAATATCATCCATACAATAGAAGCATCCATGGAGATAGTAACTTACGAAGATGTCAGCGACGACCAGATGACAGAGCTCACCCTAACATGTTTCAATCATCCGTATTCAAAACAACACGTTATAGAGATGATAGAAGCGGATCCGAGATTACCTAGATGGGGAGGAGAACTGTATGGTAAAGAAGATAAAAAGGTCTTAGGGACCGTTGGACTGCTCTTCCCTAGATTGAAAACAAAAAATGGTATCGAATCAACCGGAGGGATACGGAACGTTTGTACACGTCCTTCAGCGTCTAGAAAGGGAGTCAGTACGATATTATTGAACAGAGCACACGAGATCATGGAAGAAAAAGGTATGAGATTTTCCTTCTTGATGACCGATAAATCCAACGTTGCTCACAACCTCTATGAAAAGCTGGGATATCGGGATATACTAGCTTACCCTGCAGCCTACAAAAAGATAGAAAGTGATCTAAAAAGTGAAGATATAGAGTTGAAGGAAGAAGAAGATCCAGAATATATCAGAAAAACTTACTTGAAGAGTGTCGAAGGTCTGACCGGATTAGTTGTCCGTGAAGAGGAGTTCTGGGAGATGGCTGAAGCCAGAGGTTGGCCAAAGAACGAGAATGTGAGGATCGCTTATAAGAACAAAAAAAGGATCGGGTACCTGATGCTGCAGGGAGGTAGAGATCAGGTGATCTGTGAAGAGATCGCCGTAGAAGATAAAAATGACCTTCCTCCACTCTTACAGTCCGTGGAAAGTATCTACGATAAGAACTATTTCGTGATCAAATTCGTTAACCCGAATTACAAGGATATCTTAACAGATTATGGATTCAATTATTACGACGATAGATGGGGACAAGTTTTAGTCAAAAGTTTCCAAGAAAATCTGCAAGACCATCTAGATGAACTGGGATATGGAGATACCTTCCACAACGGCATCTACGAATCGTTTTAAAATATATATAACCCACCTCTCTACACCCTACGATGCGATCAGATGACAAAGGCGTAGCAGGTTTCTTCCTGGATGTACCGACTTTACTGGTTATAATAGTGGCCATAATGATCTTCTCTTTAAGCCTATTCCACAACCATACTGTTTACATCCAGAATCAGAAGGAGGAGGATATGTACAAGAACCTTGACGATTTCATCTCGAGTTTTAGGAGCTATCCCATGATAGCGGAGAATACAGGTGTATATTCTTCAGATAACCTTAGATCTTTGAACGAAAGCATCCTTAACAAGAGCTATCCTGTGGAATCTATGGGTTTTGAATATAAGATATCCATATCAGATAATAGTCTGTACGATAGTCATCATTCATATGAATTCTCCACAGCCGAGATACCTCTTGATAAAGAAACGTATTCTAGAAGTACATCGGTAGTCATCCGGGATGATATAGGGAGAGCCCACCTTTCTTCCCTGAAGATCATGATATGGGAGGTCGGCTCATGAATAGAAAAGGTGTTTTCAGTCTATATGACGCAGTTTTATTTTTCGTTTTTCTATTGATAGCTTCGTCGGTCCTCACATTCTACACCAGTACCAACATAGACCGACTCGAAGAAAGAGACCATCTCAGCGATTACTGTAGAAAAACGAGAAGGGCGATCTTATCATCGACCATACCTGAAACTGGTTATCATTATAGTGAAGGATACGTGAACCGGACCGATCTAACGGTCAGAAGATTATTGATAGAACAGGTACAGTTGGAAATCTCGGGTATAGATAGGGAAAACTTCTCCTATGCCGAAGATATCTCTCGTCTTATCGATCAACATATCTCAGAACGGCATAACTGGTTTCTACAAGTGTCTTCAGCCTCAACAGAGGATATCCTTATAGGTGAACAGGGTCTGCTCGAAGAAACAGACCTTCAAAAACATCTAGGCAACGATGTTGTAAGCTCATCATGGTATGAAGAAGGAACAGATATCATGATATCCTTTTACCTAAGCGATTGACAGAAATAGAGGCAAATAATATAAAAAGAAAGTCCTATAATAGGTGTATCATGCATCCCTCAGAGCATTTAAAAGGGTCTAAAGGCGATAATCTTGAAGGTAAAACGATCGTGTTAGGCATAACTGGCAGTATAGCCGCTGTGGAGTGTGTCAAACTCATAAGAGAACTTGTAAGGGAAGGTGCCGAAGTCCACTGTGTGATGTCGGAATGGGCCACCAAGATAGTACACCCGTATTCCATGGAATTTTCTTCAGGGCACGAACCCATAACAGAGATCACTGGACAAGTCGAACATGTGAGCTTCTGTGGAAAAGTACCGGATAAAGCTGATCTTTTCTTGGTATCTCCGGCTACTGCCAACACCATCTCAAAGATAGCCATGGGGATAGACGATACTCCCGTCACGACCTTCGCAACTACCTGCATAGGATCCAATATACCCATGATAGTGGTACCTGCCATGCACCAGAGCATGTACGAGCATCCTATAGTTATGGACAATCTCAAAACCTTACATGATGAATTAGACATAACCATCGTGGGACCTAACATAGAGGAGGGGGCTGCTAAGGTAGCCCGTAAGGACGAGATAGTGGATCATGTTGTCCGAGAACTCCATGACGACCTAAAGGGAAAAGAGATCACCGTCGTAACCGGCAGTAGTGTAGAACCGATAGACTCAATGAGAGTGATCACGAACAAAGCTACAGGCAAAACTGGTATTGAATTGGCTAAAAGAGCTTTCAGACGGGGAGCTAACGTTCAACTCTGGTATGGAAACATCAAAGATGATATCCCTTCATGGATCCCTCATCGCAGATTTGAAACCCTCGATGACCTTATAGGCTACAGTAAAGACCTCACAGATATCGTGATTGTACCGGCCGCCCTTTCCGATTTTGGTGTAGAAAAAGTGTCAGATTCCAAGATTTCTTCCGACAGTTCATTATCGTTAAAACTCGAACCCCTCCCTAAATTCATAGATGAGATCCGGGATGATGTGGATTTCTTAGTGGCGTTCAAAGCTGAAGATTCCCAAGATAAAGCTGTCGATAAAGGGGAACAGATGATAGAAGACGGTAGAGCGGACATGGTAGTAGCGAATTCTTTAGGGGATGTTAAACATGAAAGCAACAAAGTCTGCATCTTAAAAGGCGGGGATTGGATCCAGGGAGATAAAAGATATATCGCAGATAAAATACTCGATGAGATCGACAAGAGGGCATAATATGACCCGTAAAGCATTCTGTCCAGGACATATCACTGGTTTCTTCACACTAACTGATTCAAATAAAAAACCTATGAATAGAACCGGCTCTCGAGGAGCAGGTTTTTCTATAGGATTGGGAGCCACAGCAGAAGTCAACGTAGGTGAGAGGGGATGGGTAATAGAGGTGGATGGTGAAAGGACTGCTTTTCCCACCGTTGAAAAGACACTTTATAACATAGCTCACGGAGGTGAGGTATTGATTACAACAGATATACCTTTCAGTCAAGGATTCGGTATGAGTGGAGCCTGTGCTTTAGCATCTGGTATGGCTGCACTGGAGGACTTAGGAGAAGATCCGAGCAAGGCCCTCGAATATGCACACAGTTCCGAAGTCTTCTGCCGGACCGGTTTAGGTGATGTTGTAGCTCAGTCATTGGGAGGATTCGAGACAAGGATAAAAGAAGGATTACCCCCGGATGGAGAGATAAAAAAGCAAAAGATCGAACGAGAGGTGGTTATCGCAGTTTTGGGTCAACCGTTGATAACCCCGGATATCTTGAGCGATCCTCTGCTGAGCGAATGGATCAAACTTTTTGGGAACGAATGTATGGAAGAATTCCTACCAGACAACGGTTTCGATAAATTCCTTGACCTTTCACTACAGTTCGCTGAAGATACAAAATTTATCAAGGAACAGGTAGGAGATGCCATCGATGCATTAAGGGGAACCGCTAAAGGCAGTATGGCGATGATAGGAAACTCAGCTTTCTTCTTCGGTGATACAGATGAGATAATCGAGATCCTTGAAGAGCAGACCGATCCTGATAATATCTATCTCACTAGCATCGATAACGAAGGAGCAAGAATTATAGATTGATCATTCTGCCAGGGTGAAAAGCTCGTCATCCCCGCCGGTATCAAATAGACCTAACCTAGCTCCAGCATCCAACCAACCGTGGGCATAATTCACACAAGCAAAAGCATTATCTAGATCATCGTTCTCAAAAAAATGCACCGCATCTTCGTAATAAGATCGAGCCATGTTCAAAAAATCATCCGCCATCCTCGAATAGTGTGACCTATCGGGCACAGTTATCTCGATCTTTTCGAGAGCGGTTTCTGTTTTTCTAAGATATTCCTCGACCCTACTCTCATCCACCATAACCTACACGACCCTTATTGACTGGCCGCCATCCTGTGTTTCTCTAGGACGTATAGCTACGAACAGCGGTTCCGAAAGTCCTCCTCCAGTAACGATGGCTTCGCCTATGGGAAGCCTCTGGATCTCCTCCTTCATCTGTTTAGTGACCCCTTCTATAGACGATTCTATCGCTTTGAGGTCATTCGGATTCGTGACCTTCAAGATGACCTGGGTATTACACTGACTCAGAACGTTCTTATCTACTTTTGCAGGTCTCTGAGTTATGATAGCCAATCCCAAACCAAATTTACGCCCCTCGCTGGCTATTGTATGGAATGTCTCAGAGCTTTCAGTTTTTCCTCTTTGAGGGCAGAAATTGTGAGCTTCCTCGGCGAACAGCATCAATGGTGGGATCTTGTTGCGTTTCCTCAGTTCAAATAGTGCCGTAGCCAACTTATTGACCACGAAGTTCTGAAGGTCTGGTGGTGTTCCTTTGAGATTGATGATAGATGTTTTCCCTTCCTGTACTATGTCATCCATCCTGGTACCTTTTTTGGCGAATACCTTCTTCTTTTTAAAGGTCTTTAACCCTCTTATGATAGTGGATACATCGTCTTCTTCGTTCTTTTTGAAAAGACGGATCATATCATCGATACTGTAGGAACCTTTAGACGCTTCCAATCGAGATATGACAGCCTCCAATTTCTTGATATTGGATTTTCTCTTATCTAATTCAGCCATCTCCAACATCTTGGTAGGTTCCATATTACTGAACGTAAATTTAAGAGGTTTAGCACCTCTGTTTATCTCAGGCATAGGAGTAAACTCAGTTAAAGTATCGCCGTACCCTCTAGACTCTACACCAAAATCGTTCGAAGAATCTACATCACCAGCTTTAGCTAAAGACGAATATTCACCATGTGGATCCAGAATTATATTGGTCACATCGTGTTTCATGAACTCTTCGATTATAACACCGGTGGTGTAACTTTTACCAGATCCTGTTTTTGCCAGAACTGATAGGTGTTTTTGAGCTATAGAATTTATATCGAGGTTGACTTCGATATCGTGACCTCTCAACTTACCTATAAAGGCTCCGTTTTCGTCTTCCTTCAGACCTATAACGTCTCTGATAAGGTCCTCCCTGGCCAGATGTATCTTTTCGCCGGCCCTGAATGGATTTCCCGGTAATTTCAATAAGCCCCTCTCATCGCGATAACCGATGATATTTATCGTAGCTATGATTGTTTCATCGATATCGACCATTTCACCGTTTGTGAGTTCGATAGCTTTATCTACGGAGAGATCTGTCTTCCTCTCCACAGTCTCGATCTGACCAAGGACCCTGTTTGCAGTAGGGTGTTCTAATTCAACATATTCACCTTTATCAACCGGGTTACATACATTGCACTGTAGGGTAGTCGTACCTACATCTCCAAAAGTCACACCTACAAGATCGTCAGATATATTTGTCGTTTCATCGTCTCCTCGATCTCGATCGATATGCTCATCCTCTTCGACCGCAACTATCTCTTCTTCTGTTAGAGTGCTTGCGTCTTCCTTCATATCTTCTCCTACTTCCGTCAGACAAATCCCATCCTATTTTACTATTTGTTTACATCTTTTAATATATTTCCCTCAAATCCTTAAAAAAATGAAAAGTGTTGGTGGTTTTCTAGGTTCACCATTCATCATCTTCTTCCACATCTGCATCTATCGGTTCTGCTTCATCATAGATCTGATCTTCTTCGTCGAACTCGTCCTCTTCAAATCCCTCATCGTCGAACTCATCATCTTCTGCTTCCTCGGATTCCCTAGTATCTTTAAACCACAGATATATTATCACAATACCGATGATCGTCACGATAGTCCCACTCACACCGACCATCTGATCTATGGGGCCATATCCCGTGTACCCACCGATACCAGCATCATGAAAGATACCTATCACGTTATGGAACCAGGACATAAACGTAAGCCCAACTCCCCCAAAAAGAACCAAAAATATACCCAGATATAGTTTTCCTTTACTTTGTTCCTCTATAAATTCATTCCGGGACTCCAATTCTTCTTCCTCTTCCCAGTCTTCTTCCTCTTCTTCCCAAAGTTCTTCCTCTTCCTCGAATTTTTGACCACATTCAGGACATTCTGCAGCATCTAAAGGGACAGTAGCACCACAGGTAGGACATTCTGCTTCCTCATAGACTTCATCATCTTCCTCCAAAACTAATTCAGCATCAAGTTCTTCTTTATCCATATCGTCTTCATCGTCAAAATCGTCATCTGCCATAAAGACCATCGGCCATTATAATTACAAGCGGCTATTTATTTATTGCCCCAATGATTTAGAGTGTATCCCCTATCCAAATATCTCTTTCTCTGCTATTTTAGAGATCTTTTCTCTTATACTAGATGGACAAGATATCATCAAAACCCATGGCTGACTGGGACGTTTCTGCAGTGCATAACCCAATGGACTATATTTCGATAGATTGTATAATCGGCCATCATCTAGTATCTTTATATCGGTCC
>PULU01000112.1 GCA_003551065.1 Thermoplasmata archaeon
CTTTTCTAGGATCATAACAACTTCTTCTAAGGCAGCATTACCAGAACTGTCGCCGAGTGAATTTACGGTTACAGTGGGGTAGTTCACTCCCGCCTGTACAGCCGCTATAGTGTTCGCCACAGCTAATCCAAAATCGTTATGACAGTGGACCCCCCATCCTTCCCCCCCGACTTCGTCGATCAGTTTTGATGTAAAAGAATACATCGCTCCTGGTGTGATGGAACTGGCGGTGTCACAGATTATCAAACGTTCAGCCCCTCTTTCTCTGATCTCCGAGAGTAGTTCGATGACAAAGTCTAGATCTGAACGGGTTGTATCCTCACTTATGAAGTCAAAATCAACACCCCTCTGAGTGATATAATCAACAGCTTCAAGCACCTCTTTGAAACACTCTTCTTCTGTCATGTTTTGTTTATAATGAAGATGAAATTTGCTGGTGGTCGAAAACATGTAAAGGTTCTCAACTCCAAGGTCTATTGCAGCATCGATATCCTCCTTTTTACATCTAACAGTAGCGCCTATCTCGGCATTTAAACCGGAATTGACCAAGGCCTCGATAGCTTCTCTTTCTTTTTGGGACATCATCGGAAAACCAGCGTCTATAACTGATATTCCAGCATTGTCCATGAGTTCTGCTAACTCCATCTTATCTTCCAAGTCGAATATCACACCTGGACTCTGTTCTCCACCTCTCAGTGTCTCGTCCCATATGTACGCTTTTGCCGGTGTGCGTTTTTTCTCCATAAAAATTGAGTTGTTATCTTCCATAAAAGGATGCATGTTTACACCGAATGGTCATATGGTGTTGGATATAAAAAGGTTTAGTTCGTGGAGATATAGATACATATTTAAATAAACAGATCATATTTATTCTAGCCTCCCAAACATATTTATATGTGTTCAATTTCGAGTTCATTGATAGGTGAAAATCCATGGAAGAAACCATATGCTCGATAGAGATAACTAAAAATAATTCAAGTTTGAAAGCCAAAGTGCATACAGAGACTGGTATGTACGAGGAATATGAAAATGATGATCTAGAATATCTCATAGAGATGGTATATGAAGATATCCAGATGGCAGTACAAGAAGATTACTGGTAGTCAAATATCATCAACTCTTTTTTTTACAACATAAATATTCTCATTGAATACACCTTATCTATCCTAGATCTCGTACTTGATGGTTTTATCTTATCAGTCCGATATAACATGGGGTCATTGACAGATATCTTTGTAAACTATAGTCGATGACAAATCATAATAATTATATACACAGTCTTTAATGGCGAACCAGGTGGTGTATATGAAAGATAAAAAATTATATATTCCGGGACCCACGGAAGTTAGAAAAGATGTGATAGAGGAAATGAACCAGTGTTTGTTTGGCCATCGTTCAGATACAATGACTGACCTTTATACCACGATCGTAGAAGACACTAAAAAATTCTTAGAAACTGACAATAATGTTATTGTTTTAAGTGCTTCAGGCACTGCTTTTATGGAGAGTTCAATACTAAACTTAGTAGACAATAAAGTTTTAAGCGCCACATGTGGGAGCTTCAGTGAAAGACATGCTAACATAGCTGAAAGATTGGGTAAAAACGTTGATAGATTAGAATATGAATGGGGGAAAGCTGTAAAGCCAGAAGATGTCAGAAAGGCCCTTGAAAAGGATGATTATGATGCTATAACATGTGTGATGAACGAAACTTCAACCGGTATTCGAAATCCTTTGGAAGAGATCGGCGAGGTAATGGAAGATTTTCCAGATACTATGTTTATTGTTGATGCTATCTCCGCCCTTGGAGGTGACTATATCGATATAGAAGGAAGCAATATTGATGTGATATTCACATCCGTTCAAAAGGCTTTTGCTATGCCGCCAGGATTAGCTGTATGTGTGGTTAGTGGAGATGCTTATGATAAAGAAGTAAACTCTGATTCATCTTCCTGGTACGGTGGTTTCCAGAGAAGTATTGATTATTATAATAGAAAGGGACAGACACACTCCACACCCGCTATCTCACTGATGTTAGCTTATAGAAAACAGATGAAATACATGCTCGAAGAAGGTTACGAGAACATCGATAAGAGACACAAAGAAATGGCAGAGTTTACCAGGGAATGGGCTTATGAACACTTCGATATGTTCCCAGAAGAAGGATACATGTCTCAAACTGTCAGTACTATCAAGAATACAAGAGGCATCAACATCGCAGAACTTAGAGAAAAGGTCGATGAGAAATACAACATGGCCTTCGCTAACGGATATGGATCAAAACTCAAAGAGAAGACCTTCCGCATAGGACACATGGGTATCCACGATGTTGATAGTATCAAAGAATTGACAGATGCTATAGAAGATGTTGCAGGACTGTGATAAAGATGGCAAAGAAAGTTCTAGTATGTAACCCAGTGGCCGATGAAGCTATCGAAATGCTCGAAGAAGCTGGTTTGGAAGTTGATCAGGAATTCGGGATGTCGAAAGAGGAGCTTACAGAAAAAGTTCCTCCCTACCATGCGTTGATCGTCAGAAGTTCGACCAAGGTCAGAGAACCAACAATCGATGCCGCAGAAAACCTCGAAGCTATCGGTCGTCCAGGTATCGGATTGGACAATATCGATGTAGATTATGCAGAAGATAAAGGTATCTCGATCTTCAACACTCCTACGGCAACCTCCGTATCTGTGGCTGAACTGGCCATGACTCACATATTGGTGGCCTATAGGAACATAGTCAAGGGGACAAACACTCTTAGAGATGAAAAATGGATCAAAAAAGATTTGAAAAGCAACGAGCTTTACAATAAAACCTTAGGTCTTATCGGATTCGGTAATATAGGTCAGGAAACAGGAAGAAGAGCAAAGGCTTTCGGTATGGATATATTATATCATACCAGGACTCGAAGAGAAGAAGCAGAGAAAGAGATTGATGCAGAATGGGTCTCTCTAGAAGAACTCCTAGAACGATCAGATGTGATCAGTCTTCACGTTCCTCATACAGATCAAACCCACGACTTGATCAGCAAAGATGAGTTCGAATTGATGAAAGATGATGCTGTATTAGTGGATTGTGCTCGCGGAGGTGTTGTGAACGAAGAAGCCCTTTTCGAGGCTTTAAAAGAGGATAAGATTAGGTTCGCCAGTAAGGACGTGTTCGAACAAGAGCCACCAGGAAAGAATCCATTATTCGATCTCGATAATTTCCATGCGACACCCCATATCGGAGCCCAGACCTACGAAGGTCAAACAAGAGCAGGGACACTGGCAGCTGAACAAGTGATCGAAGAACTCGAGAGAAGGGGATGAAGATGGTCGAGATGAGACCCTTTAAGGGGATACAGTACGACAAGGACAAGGTCGGAGAAATGGAGAAGATCATAACACAACCCTACGATAAGATCGATGACGAGATGAGAGAAAAATACTATGAAAATAGTGAATACAACTTCTGTAGGTTGATACTTCCCAAGGAGGAAAACAGGTACGAAAAAGCTGCTGAACGACTAGAAAACTGGATGCGAGAAAAGATCCTCGAAAAAGAAGAAAAACCCGGCATATACGTTTACTATCAGGATTTCGAGGTACTGGGTAGAAAGTACACCCGGAAAGGTTTCATCTCAGCTTTGAAACTGCATCCCTTCGAGGAAAAGATAGTGCTTCCCCACGAAGAAACACACAAGGGACCCAAGATAGATAGGTTGAACATGCTGAGATCCACAGAAAAGAACCTCGAAGCGGGTTTCTTACTTTACAGTGACCCCGATAAAATCACCATAGACTTATTCGATGATATCGCAGAAGATGAACCGATCTACGAGGCCACGGATGAATACGGAGTCCGGAGCAGGGTCTGGAAGATAGAAGATGAGGGCCAGATCAAGAGGGTTAAAAAGGTCTTGAATGGTGAACAGGTGGTCATCGCAGACGGACATCACAGATATGAGACGGCGGTCAACTTCAGAGACGAACTTAGAGCTAAGAACCCAGACTGGAAAGAAAACGATGCTTTCAACTGGCGTATGACATACATGGTCCCAGTGGAGGATCCTGGATTGGTTGTCTTACCCGGTCATCGAGTACTTTTAAAACATGAACTAAAGGAAGAACACATCGATGAGATCAAAGAATACTTCGAAACGTATCAGATAGAACTGAGCGATGTAGAGGGATTCTTGAAAGAGAACAAGGACACCATATCTTTCGTATTATACGATGGAAAACGTACACACGGATTGAAACTGCGGGAAGGTTCTGACATCGATAAATTCCTCTCAGAAGATTATTCACAAGACTATAAAGAACTCGACGTTGTTGTGCTTAGGGACGTTATCTTTGAAGGTATAATGGGAGCTAAAGACCTCGATATCGATGTGACCATAGCATATGAAAGATGGGCTGACGATGCCATCGATCGGGTAGACGAAGATAAAGCTGAAGTGACTTTTTTGGTGAATTCTACAAAACCTGAACAGGTACTCAAAGTAGCTAAGAACGGTGAACGCATGCCGGAGAAATCCACGGATTTCTATCCGAAGGTTAACTCAGGATTCGTGATGATGGATATCGAACCCGGAGAAAAACTCTAAAAAACCTTTCTTTCTTTTCACTTTTCAAATTCTTTAGCTAGTTCTTTCATCCTTTTTACACCTTCAGAGAGACCTTTACTTTCCATGTGTTCTACGAGGTCATCGAACCTATCTTCCCCTCCAGCGGTATTATCTGCATGACATACCAACTTTTCTTCAAGGGTTTCAGGGATGTAGTCTTTTTCAGGAAGACCTTGTTCTACAGCTTCTTCCCTGGAAATCCCACCGCCTATATGCCTTTCTACGATTTTGGCCAGTTCCTCATCCCAGCCCTGTTCCCTGATGATCTTTCCTCCCTCTACTCCATGTGCCGTCCCGTGTGTTACCGTTCTTCCGATATCATGAAGCAGGGAGCCAGATATCAATAGTTTTAGATCTCCACCGAACTTTTCATGGATCTCAAGGGCTCTTTCAAGAACGTCCATGGAATGTTTCATAAGACCCTCATCCATACCTTTCTCAGTCATCGATTCGAAACATTCTGAAGCCGATGGGACCTTTGAATAGTCGACTATTTTTTTTCCTTTTTTGCGTGGAATTACGCCTATATCTCCATCATAGTTCTTTTCCAACTTTCGAGCGTTTAATCTATCCATAAAAACAGCCAAAGCCGCTACTTCAGAGTGTGGTTGACTTCCGATGGAAACGTTTTTGTCAGACTTATCATAAACTTCAGCCGGAACCTTTTCAGCACCCACGATGATCAACGGGTCACGGATCTCATTTTTTTCAAAAAAAGTATCAACATCTTCACCATACATGGTAAGATGGATAACATCGCCTTCCCAATCGTCAATCATTCCTCTCCAATCTTCAGCCTCTTTTACTGAGAAACTACCGCCGAATCTTTCGGTAACATCGTCTAAAGTATTTTTGATTCTCTCGTCCATCTTTGGCAAGTACATACTACTAGCTCCGAAGGCTCTAGCAGTCAAACCAACGTGGGTGGTCATCCTTTTATCCCTCTCGGGACGATGACCTAACCGAAGGATACTTGTCAATTATCTCACCAGGGTTCGTCTTCTTCTTCTAAGAACTTATCCTCATCATCGGACTCTTCTATCTCTTCTTCTCCCTCTTCATCGAGTTTTATCCAATCTTCACTCCCTTCTACCATCTGGACTGCGACTCCTCTAACGAAGAGGAAAGATGTGATGAAACCTAGAACGCCTGTCAGGAATATGCGGGGTATCGGATAGAACCAGCTCCCTATATCAAGGTACCTTGCTCCATGATACAACAATGTACCGAAACCAGCCAAACATAATCCCGAAGAGAATTTACCGACTATCTCCGAGAACTCGATCAGATTACTTAGATAGAACAACAGAGGAGTAGCCACCATGAGTATCAAGGAAACGAGAGAGTAGTAGAATATAGTTGAATCCGTGGCCTTTGGAGAAACGGCATATATGATATAGGTCACTGTAGCTATCATGAACATTCCCGAGATCAAAGAGAACGTACCTGCATCATACTTATAAAATATATCAAAATCTTCTAAATCTATCATATTATCCCTTCTTATTCTTGTTCGATCTCAGTTATCCTATGGCCTCGATAATCCAATTTCAATGATCTCTTGACTAAACTCTTAAGAGTTATCGGTGTGCATTCCAATTTTTCCGCTATATCCTTGGCAAAATTGTTCCCCTCTCTGACATACTCTAATATCTTGCCTTCCAACTTTTCGAACTCTTCACTGCTAACCATCGCGGCATATAGAACTTCACTGATCTCTCGGACAGGGACCGATGCATCGATGTGGACCGATGAATAATAGGTATGATAAGCTTTCTTGGTCTGTGAATCCGTGTGCTGCCATCTTGTTTCGACCAATTTCATCTTTTCAAAATGTTTCAGAGCTTCTACCCCCTCTTCGCCGTATTCTTCCTCGATCTCGTCTTCTGTTTTCCACCCCTCTGCGAGGTCAGTGAACACTTCTTTTTTTGTCTGGGAACTAACCGCTCTCAGTATCGGTACGAAGTCTGAAACATCCTTGATCACTTTAATTCGGGCCATCTTTAATCTGCCCCCCTATTGTGTTTTACGATTTAATATTTTTCTATCGTTTTTAACTTTATTTCTAGCTTTGTAAGGATCTCTCACTATCCTTCTCAACCTACTCAATAAAGCCGGAATACTTTCCACATCTTTTATGTCCCTCTTTGTATATTTTATCAAACGTTTCCTTATATCTTGGTTGTATGACAATAAGTTTGCTTTGCAGGCTCTTTTTATCCTATGATATAGTCTTCCACCTGTCCTGTCCCAATCTGTTAGTATTATGACCTCATCATGTTCTTCTCTCAGACTTTCAATTATTCTAAAAACGGTCCTACTGGTTTTGATCCGGATGATCTCTCCTTTAACCCCCAGTCTTCGAAGTGCTCTGACATCTTTTTTCCCTTCTACTATGATAGGAGTCTTTCGGTTTTTTTTTCTTATGACACCTAAGACTTCTTCCGTTCCTTCCAGTTTTTCTTTTACTCTCATCGTTCTATACCTTTTGAAACCTCTTCAATCTCTCTAATATATCATCCTTGTCAACTGCTATAAAAACCCTTTTCCGGTCTGAGCGTTTTCCTTTAACTATGTGAACATCATCATGAGATACACAAAGTTCTTCTGCCAATAATTGGATGATAGCCCTATTTGCCTTACCATCCTTAGCTCTTTCTTTTACGTGTATCACCAACTTATCTCTCCAAGGATCTATACCTTTTATCAGATTTTCTGAAGAACCGGCAGACACTTTTATATCTAGATAGAATCCTCCATCCCCTTCAGATATACAGTCCGATAACTTGCTTTGAACCATCATCATTTTTCATCCAGTACTTTCATCAGGCAATAGTTTTTATTTTATTCTTTTGTCCTTTATTTAGACCAGTAACTATGGACATCAATTTTATCCTGTTCTGACATTCTTCGTCTATCCTAGCCCCGAAGATAACACCAGCCTTGGGATCCAACTTCGAAGTCATCATATCTACTACATCGTTCATCTTGCTTATCGATAGATTTGGACCGCCGGTGACGTGTATTAGAGCTTTTTTAGCCCCTGTATAGTCAACGTTCAAGAAAGGATTCTTACTGGCCTCCTCGACCGCTTTCTTGGGTTCGTCGAATGTAGATTCCCCGACCATCATGGTAGATACGCCTCCGTTACCTAATACCGATTTGAGATCATTGTAGTCCAGATTGATCAGGGATGGAAGAGTGATTATCTCTGTTACGCTTTTGATGAGTTCGGATATCAGCGAATCCATTATACCGAAGGCCTGGTCCATGGGAAGATCTGGTACAACTTCCAAGAGTTTATCGTTCTCTAAGAGTATCATGGAATTAGAGTATTCTCTCAAACGGCTAACTCCTCGGATAGCGGTCTCCCTCCTGTTACCTTCTATAGAAAATGGCATGGTAGCTATGCTGATAACCATCGCCTTCTGTTTTCTTGCTATCTCTGCGATAACAGGCGCTGCCCCTGTACCGGTTCCGCCACCCATACCTGCAGTAATGAATACGAGTTCTGTATCTTTTAACAATTTTTTAAAACCACCATAAGCAGATTCTGCACACTGCATACCTACATTAGGGTTACCTCCAGTACCGAGACCTTTATTGTGCTCCTTCCCGATCAACATCTTGGTGTCAGCGGTTATACTTTTAAGGTGTTCCCTATCAGTATTGACAGCTATGGTTTTGGCTCCATACGCTCCGATCCTGCTGAGTCGGTTAATACTGTTATTACCTCCGCCTCCAACACCTACGACTAGGACATCCAGTCCTGAAGAATCGTCTTTGTTTCCAAAACCTCTGCGCCTATTCATGATGATACCTTCTATCTGATTTCCCCTTGAGGGATACGAGATCTCTAAAATTCTTTATTCTTCCAATCTTTTCTTATATTGGTCTATCTTCTCTTTCACATAATCTCGAACAGCGTTCCTTATTGCATCATCTACTGATATAGAGTCCCCCTCTTGCACGAGATTTTTTATCTCGTTGACCTTTTTCTTCGGAAGGTCCACTGTGACCTTAGATATGTGATCTGGCGCGTTCTTGTTCTCTATGAAATCGGAGATAGCAGTCCGGATGGCCTCAGACATCGTTGAATATTCACCTTTATCAACGAGATCTTGAAGATTATCAGCCATATCGTTTGGTATTCTGACAGTTATTCTTTGTGTGTCCGACACCATATGGGCACCATATCAATTTTAGTCCGACGTATATGTCCATTACGTCAGACAATACTATAATAGTTTTCTATATTTATAAGCCTTTCGGTGATTGTCTGATAATGTGTTATTCTGTAATTATTTCGTTTCATGATATTCCTCCGTATTTTCTAATCCTTCGAAATAAGATCCAAGAATATCTGAACGGCATTTTTTCCAAAATGCCTGTTCAGGAGTTTGAAGA
>PULU01000026.1 GCA_003551065.1 Thermoplasmata archaeon
ACTCAATCAGATCTAGTCCAAGAGGTGGAATCATATGTCTGATATCAGGTTTACTCGTTTCGATAATAGATTCAAAGAATCTTTGATAGACTTTCTCGGTATGGGGATGAGTTGGGCTGAAATCACTAAAAAGGAACGAAAAGAAATATTCGAATGGAAGTATGAGAAAAACCCCTACGTAGAAAAACCTCTTTGTTATCTGGCTTTCGATGGGGAAACTATCGTTGGACATCGTGGTTTTGTTCTTCAGAAGTTCATTACCGGTGATGAAGATTATCTCATCGGGACTCCCGGAGATTCCATGGTACATCCAGATTATCGGAGAAAAGGTATATTTTCTGAATTGGTTGATTTCTCGACAGAAGATATTGTGAATAGATCTATGATCGATATCTTTACAAGTCTTTCAACAACTAGGGCTACAACCAAGGCGACCGAAAGATATGGATATGTTCCTGTCGGAGAAAGAAAAAAGTTGTATCGGTTCTCAATGAAAAAGCTATTTCAGGCTAAGTATAAATCTGGAATCGATCTAAATACTAGGATTTCAGGTGAAGAAAGCGGATTTACTATAGAAACCACGAACGAATTAAAAATTGATGATATCGTCGAATTGATGAAAACCTCTACCAACGATAAGAGATTGAGAAATCTGAGAGATCGAGAATTTTACCGATGGAGATTCGAAGAATATCCAAAAGATCTGATATACTTGTACATCTGGGACCAAAATGATCTCAAAGCTTATCTATCAATGGAAAAAGATAATATCCGTTTCCGTGGTTTTGATCTTGATTACTACTCACTATTAGAATATGGTTATGATGATTTCCAGTTTTTCAAAGAGCTTATACAAACAATCACCAAAAAGCTACATCTTCCTTCTATCATGAGTTACGTATTCACCAGAAAAAAAGAAGAGATAGAAATTCTTAGGAAACATGGATTTAAAGGTTCAGAATCATACCTTATAAAATCTCTACAAAAAAAAGGTATTCTTGACGAGGAAGGTTTACCCGGTCTTCTCGTTAAACCCGCAAAAGAACCCGTAGATCATAGTGATTTCTACCTCGACAACATAGATACAAGAAAAGAAAAAAACTGGTCACTTTTCTGGTCCGATGTTCACTAAGACAAAAAATCTTTCAAATCAATTATGTACATTTTTCTACGCCCTTCATGGACAGAGTCTATACAGATCTTCTCACCTCTTCTATTCCAGCGTGGATGTAGATCGCTTTTCAAGGGATCCAGCCTGTATTTTATGGGCGTATAAAACTTTCCAATGATATGACTTTCATCTTTATCTATATCATAAAGTATCAACTTTTTACGCCCCCCTTTATCTGGATATGTATCAGTTAGAAGCCAATCGCCATCAGGAGAAAATGAAGGGTGTCCATCCTCACATAACACTCCTTTTCCAACGGTTTCTACCTTATCGCTTCTATCTTTAAAGAGATAATAATGATTAGATTCATCACTAGGATGGCCGGCATATGCTAGGATCTTGTCATCGTTTTTCCAAGTAAAATGAGAAGATGATCCATCGACTAAACAGTAGATATCAGACCCATCCGGGTTCATGGTCATCATACGTGTTCTCCTTACCCCTTTAGATAGATACCTATGGAAGAACACGACTCTACTACCGCTTGGGTTGAATTCTATATGGTTAACCCAATGGTGTTTTACCTTTTCATCAAGACCTTCAGCTAAATCACTTAAAGATACCAACAATTCTACTCCCTCATTCAACAGGTCCAATTCGTAGATCCCATCCACTTCTTTGTTACGAAACTTCGTTCTTTCCTTTCCAGCATGATACCCATATCCCGGTCTAAGGTGGTGCAGCTTTTCGAAATTCAAAGATAACGCCCTTCTATTTTTCCAATCGACATCATAAAAAGGGAATGGTACCACTTTCATCTCACCCTTTTTGATATGCCTGATAACACAAACAAATCTACCAGACCGAAAATCGTTATGGATAAAGATCGGTTCATCTTCTTCGTTATCCAACCATTTTAACATACACCCCTGCTGCCAGTTCCAAGCTCTGGTTTTCCCCACTTCATGTTTTCTATTGTGCTTCAGATCGATATAACCTATCCCGGCTTCATCTTTCACAGTTGGATGTTTTCCTATTCTGGGAGTTGAAAGAAAAAGCAGATACCTTTCAGAGGAACTCCAAGGTGATTTATCATAATATCCGAAAAAATAATTTTTTTTATCTGCCTTGAAATGGTCAATTATATCAACAGGATCAATTTTGACCACCTTTTTTCCTATGGATCCGGAATTCTTAAGTCCGTAAACAAACTGATCTTTCATGAAGTAACCCCTAGCTAACAACCTGTAGAGGGCAGGATAAGATTCGAAGTATTCCTGAAATTTATCTTTCAATGCCATGGACAACTATAACTAGATTTCATAATTGTTATATAAAAATTGGTAGACCTATGATCACTTGTCGGTCAAGATCCAAAAGCAGACCTCAAGTAACCTATACTCCAGCCCAGATTGATGAAAGTGAGTACAATCCAGGACTTTAGTGAAGTGCCAAATTTAGCATTCTCGATATTTTTTACGACCATGTAAAAAACGGTCAGATAAGTCAATAGTGCACCAACTGCCAATAATATCAATAAAGGCAAGTAGAAAATAGATAGACCAAGTAAGACTATACCACAAAGCGGATAAAACCTAGAAACCTCCTTCCAACTTGACCTAGAACTGTGCCTCTTCAAGAGATGATATTCTCTTTTTCCTATTTTATGTTCCCTTTTCATAACAGACTTCAAGGTTTGTGGATCTTTATGGTGAACTATAGCATCCTTTTTTAGTATCACTTTCCAACCGCTGTCCTTCATCCTCCAAGAGGTGTCTTTATCCAAACTAACTTTCTCAGCGGGTAAACCTCCTACATCTTCAAGAGCAGTCCTTCTGTAAGCTGAGCATCCTCCCTGAACCCACTCAGCCTCTTCTCCCTCATCTCTCAGGCTGTAAAATATCTCATTAAGGGTTCCGTATCCATTGGTTACCCATCCTTTACCGAACGATTTTATGACACCCCCAACCGAACCTACCTTTTCATCTTTAAATGGTTCCAGGATATTCTCTAAAAAATCAGGCTCAAGTATCTCATCGGCATCAACGTTCACTATTATATCACCGCTGGACTGCTTGACTCCTACTTTTCTAGCTTTCTTTAATCCTATATGCTCTGTCCGGTGAGTCTTTAAATTGAATTTATCACTGTATCTTCTCACTACACCTAATGTATCATCAGTGGACCCATCATCTATAACTACCAGTTCAAAATCATCGTATGCCTGCTCAACTAGTGAATCGAGACAATCGCTGATATCATCTTCCTCATTATATGCGTTTATTATAACTGAGACTGTTTTCTCTTTTACCAATCTTTACACCTGAATATTTTACCCAAATAGTCTCCAATTATATAAATCATTTATTTCTAACACAGGAGAAAATATAAACACCCCATTGATAATGTTGGCGAGAAGCATGAAAATCAGCGTCATAATAACAGTCAAAAACGAAGAACGAGACATGCCTGATTTACTCGATAGTCTGATCATCCAGGAACAACCACTTGAAGTGATAATCGTAGATGCGCACAGTGACGATAGGACTCAAGATATCGTAAGAGAATATTCAAAAGAACACGATTTTATCAACCTTTACATACAGGGAGGTACAAGGGGAAAAGGAAGAAATTTCGGTGCTAAAAAAGCTAATGGTGAATTGCTTGCATTCATAGACGGAGATATAATAGTCAACCCTTTCTGGGCAGAGGAGATGAGAAAAACCGCCAAAGAATATGACGTCGTAGCTGGTAAAACCATCCAGATAGGATATCATGCATTTGAAGAGTTAGAGAGAGTGGAATTATTCCACAAGGGATACGATATCACATACCCCAGCTGTAATTTACTTTATCATCGAGACGTGTATGAAGAAATAGGCGGTTTTGATACTTGGTTTCAAACAGCGGAGGATATCGATCTAAACTACAGAGCAGTAGAAGTAGGAGCAAAGATTGGATTTAACGAAGATGCAATAGTTTACCATAGAACCAGGGGTTCATTTTATGGATTCTTCAAACAGGCTTTTTGGAACGGGTTCGGTAGAAAGCAATTAACAATGAAACATGGAAGGTTGTGGAAGGATTATTCTCCTGCAGATATGCTGGATCACAAGATGACTTTTTGGTATTTTACCAGGATGATCCCAGCATTCATAGGATACTTTGGATGTAAATTATTTGGGAATAGACCAGGTGAATCCGATAGGCCATTATAGTTTAGCAAGTATTATAAAGGACTATCCTTTTTTTCATCTTGTATGAAGATATCTGTAGTTATTCCAACGATGAATGAGGAAGAATCCATCGGCCAAGTACTCGACGATGTGAACAAAGCATTATCTGGTAGAGACTATGAAGTCTTGATAGTCGATACCAATTCAACAGATAAGACTCGAGAGATAGCCCGTAATAAAGGAGCTAGGGTTGTAGATGAACCAAGAAGAGGATACGGCAGGGCTTACAAGACAGGTTTCGAAGAAGCTAACGGCGATATCATAGTTACATTAGATGCAGATTGTACCTATCCAGCTGAAAAGATCCCTCAGATGGTCATCATGATCGAAAAAGAGGGGTACGAATTCATCAGCACAGACCGATTATCCAACATCTCATCAGATGTCATGGGTTGGGTACATAGGTTCGGTAACTGGGCTCTTAAAACTACAGCAAATATACTTTTCAAGATCAAACTCAAAGACTCCCAGTCCGGTATGTGGGTTTTTAAGAAGTCATGTCTGCGTCATATCAACCTGACCAGCGATGGTATGCCCCTTTCCGAAGAGATAAAGATCGAAGCTATCAAGAAAGGTATCAACTTCAAAGAAGTTCCCATAGATTATCGGAAAAGAAAAGGAGAAGCTAAGATAAGGTCTTTGAAGGACGGATGGAAGAACTTCGCATTTTTGTTCAAAAAGCGTTTCGGGTGAGTGAATGATGACTGATATAAATATATCTCCCTCCCTACTCTCGGCGGATTTTTCCTGCTTAATAGATGACATCGAAGAAGTTGAAGAGGCTGAATGGCTGCATCTAGATGTCATGGACGGTCATTTCGTACCGAATATCAGTTATGGCCCATGTGTAATCAGTGCTATCAGAGAGATCAGCGACCATTTTTTTGACACACACCTGATGATCTCAGAACCTGAGAAGTACATATCTGATTTTGCAGAAAGTGGTTCCGATGCCATAACAGTACACGCCGAGGCATGTGATGACCTCGTTGAAGTCATCGACATGATAAAAGAAAATGGTTGTAAAGCCGGTGTAAGTCTCAAGCCGGGTACACCATTAAGCGATATTGAAAAAGTTATTCCCGACTTGGACCTCATACTCATCATGACCGTAGAACCGGGTTTTGGAGGGCAAAGTTTCATGCATGAAGTAGTTCCAAAGATCAGTGAAGTTCGAGATATCATTACAGACATTGATAAAGAAATCGATCTCTCAGTTGATGGAGGGATCTCTCCAGAAACCGCACCTGAAGTAGTTGAAGCTGGAGCTAACGTATTAGTCGCCGGCTCGGCTATTTTTAAAGGTGATATAAAAAAGAATCTTTATGAATTAAGAAATTCAGCATTAAACACAATAAAATAGACACTACCTTTCCCACGGAAATCTTCTATCTAAGAATATATTAATAGAATCAGTTTCACCATCGATCAATTCATCTTTTTCTAAAATTTCTAGATCTTTTCTTATGATAGAAGTGAGGTCGCTACCTAGATTGACTTCATCGATGATGTATTCGATGGCATCCTCAACTGAAGTGACCTTACGTTGTCTATCGACCATCAATCTATCCCCCTCTAAATACACGTCTTTTCCATATTTCTTTCTGAAATCTTCAGTGTTATTTATCCAAATGGGAGGACCTATATGCTTTTCAACCCATGGAAGGTTTTCCTCTTTTAACTCGAAAAGTAAAAGAACATATACCTGTTCAACGAAATGATCGGAATGTAATGGTTCGAAATCTAGGTCTTCAAGTTGTTTTATGATCGAACGTACTGCCTTTTGGACTTGAGGGTACAAATTGTCTTTTACCACATCCGGTCTGGGGAACTTCAAACCGATAAGATATGTTCCCCTATTATCCATGATCTCTCTTAAGGTCTCTGGTTTTCTAGGTTCTATATCATGAGGAAAGAAGAACTTATCAGATGGAGAATCTAAGTATCTTTTAGCTGCGTACATGAAGAGATACATCTTATCTGAAGATAGGGCAGAAGCTACATTCCTATCTGGATCTACTGGGTCGATGAAAATGAGAGGATCGTCGAATTCAGCTGTTTTATCTTGATCAAGGGAGATGGTTGTTCCCCGTTTCCATCGTTGAGATCCTTCTAAGACCTCGTTAAAACCACCATGATATAACACGAGTAATTCGCAAAGATATCCCGAGAAGCCCCAAACTTTTGATTCAGCTCCATATGCACCTATACCTTTCAAAAATCGTTTCAAAAGTAGAACTTGATCTTTCAAATCTTCAGGTAAATTTTCTGCAATATATCTAGTATGGAACGGGGTTCTATCTACGGAGGATTTCATCTCACTGATATCGGAGATCTTATAACATGGAACTATATCGGTCTTAAAACCTTCATATCTACCAAAGATATATGGATGTTCAGCATACCTTGTTTCAGTATCATCTAACAATTTTTTCCCGACCTCTAATACCATAGATTCCATCTTCTCTTTTGATACAGAAGTTGGAAATAAAACGAAAACGTCGATATCAGGATCTTTTAGATAAGTATCTTTTGCAACCGAACCTACTATCTCAGCCTCGTACAGGTCATCGAAGTAGTCCTCGATCTCTTCTTTTAATCTTCTAGAGACTTTTCCGACTTTACTTTTAAGTTCCTTTGTTGGCTTGATCTCTTCTAGAACCCTACGTTCTAATTCTCTCATCATCCAACCCAAAGTGATGTTTTAATAAAAGTTTACTGCCTTACAAAAAGCTTTTTAGAGAGATTACTATCTCAATAACGGTGTGCAGATGGACGAAGAAAAAGAGATGCTCGAATATTTAGGTTTGGATGAAGTCGAAGAACTTTTTAGAGATATTCCTTCAGAAGTGAGGGATGATATCGATATAGATGAAGGTAAAACAGAGATGGAGACTATAAAATACGTTAAGGATATTTTGAGTAAGAACCGATCTTTAGATGAATTTTCAAATTTCTTAGGAGCCGGTATATATCGGCATTATATCCCATCGGCTGTAAAGGAAATAGTCGGTCGGTCAGAATTCTACACATCTTATACCCCCTATCAAGCTGAGATCAGTCAGGGGATGCTTCAAGCCTTGTTTGAATATCAAAGTCTGATTTGTGAGTTGACCGGTATGGATGCTGCCAACACCAGTATGTATGATTATCCAACTGCCTTCGCAGAAGCTGTTCTGATGGCTGGAAGAGTGGGAAGAGGAAAGGAGTTTCTCGTGCCAGAGAACATACACTGGGAAAAGTTGGAAGTACTTAATAACTACTTGAGAGGATCAGATATCAAAATCAAGACAGTGGATTACGACGAGAAAACTGGAAAGATAGATAAGGACGATCTTCAGGAAAAATTAACAGATGATAATTTAGGATTCTACGTTGAATCACCGAACATATTTGGAGTTATAGAAGATGATACATCGGTATTTGAAGACCTAAAAACTGATAGCAAATCTATAATGATTGCTGGTACATCTCCATTATCTCTTACACTTTTAGAACCTCCTTCGGAATGGGGGGCAGATATAGTGGTTGGGGATAGTCAAAGTCTTGGTATACCGCCATCCTTCGGTGGACCTACAGTGGGTATATTTGCTTGTAAAAAAAGACATCTTAGAAGGATGCCGGGGAGGATGATTGGTGAGACCGAAGATTCCGATGGTAACACTGCATACTGCATGACCCTACAGACAAGAGAGCAGCATATAAGGCGGGAAAGAGCAACATCTAATATATGCACCAACCAATCTTTGATGGCACTTGCATCGGCCTGTTACATGTTTGTGAAAGGAGGAAAGGGTCTAGAGGAAGTCGCTAAAACAAATTATGAAAAAGCTCATAAACTCGCAGGGAAGATCGATAAAATAGAAGGATTTTCAGCCCCTTACTTCAATAGTTTATACTTCAATGAATTCACAGTTGAAACCCCTATAGATTCAGAAGAGGTCATATCTAAAGGTATTGAAAACAACGTTCTTGCAGGTATAACACTTGATGATAAATTCGAGAAACTGGATTCGTCAGTTCTGCTATCTGTCACTGAGATGAATGATGAAAGCGATATCGACACATTAATAGAAACCCTTGAGGAGGTGGTCCAATGAGTCACATTTACAGGCAAGCTAAATATCCAAATCACCCCCTGATGGAAAAACATGCTGAAGAAAGAAAAATTGAAAACAACCCATTCCCCGAATCTATTGCTAGAAAAGAAGCCCCGAAGATCCCAGATATACCCGAACATGAAGTGGTTAGGCATTTTAACAGGCTCTCTCAGATGAACTTCGGGATCGACAATGGACTATATCCATTGGGTTCTTGCACTATGAAATACAATCCAAAATACACCGAGGATTTAGCTGCCTCTGAAGAAGTGAACGACATACATCCATACATGCATGAAGATTTTATCAAAGGGACTTTACAGATAATGTACGAACTCCAGGAGATGCTTGCAGAGATAGGGGGCATGCATTCTGTAACTTTACAGCCTGCAGCCGGTGCCCAAGGAGAACTCACTGGTTTGATGATAATCGATGAATATCATAAGAAGAATGGAGAGAGTCATCGAAACGAGGTAATATTACCGGATACTGCACACGGAACCAATCCTGCTACAGTTTCGATGCTGGGATATAAACTGGTAGAGATCCCGTCAAAAGATGGCTGTGTAGACCTAGAAGCACTTGAAGAAGCTGCTAATGAAAATACAGCGGGTTTCATGCTTACTAACCCGAATACACTCGGTCTATTTGAAGAGGGCGTTATAGAAATTGCGGAAATAATACATGATGTAGGTGGGTTGTTATACTACGATGGTGCAAACCTCAATGCTATCATGGGGAAAACAAAGCCAGGTAAGATGAACTTCGATATAATGCATTTCAATCTCCATAAAACGTTCAGTACTCCACATGGTGGTGGCGGACCGGGAGCTGGTCCGGTCGGCGTTACAGAAGAACTTAGTTCTTATCTTCCCGTACCTATTGTCAAGAAGGAAGAAGAAAAATATTGTTTAGATTATGATCTTGAAAATACTATTGGTCGAGTAAAAGGATTTTATGGTAACTGGAGCGTGTTACTCAAAGCTTATTCATACATAATCCGAGAAGGATGTGATGGATTAACTGATATATCTGAAAGGGCAGTCCTTAACAGTAATTATCTGAAAGCTAGATTGGAGGGTACTTTGGATTTACCTTACAGATCTTTAAGAAAACACGAGTTTGTCATGTCAGGTAATCCTCTTAATGAAAAGGGGTTGAAGACTGTAGATCTCGCTAAAAGATTACTTGATTACGGGTTCCATGCACCTACAGTATATTTCCCACTTATCGTCGATGAAGCATTAATGATCGAACCTACGGAAACTGAACGTAAAGAAACTCTAGATGATTTCGCAGAGATAATTGAAGAGATAATGAGCGAAGATCCAAAGATGGTCAAAGGAGCACCGTATAATACTGCTGTAGGAAGAGTTGATGAAACTAAAGCTGCCCGAAAACCGATCATCAGTTTTAGGATGAAAGAGGAGAGATGATGGTCATACCTCATTTTGCAGTGGTAGGTAAGTCTGAGACCGGAAAAACATCTTTAGTTGTCGAGTTGATCGAAGTCCTTAGATCGAAGGGCTATAAGATCGCGACGATCAAGCATACGAAAGGTGATTTTTCGATAGATTCAGAAGGGACTGACACATTTAAACATGCTGAAGCAGGGTCTGAGCTGGTTGTTTTCTCTACCCCCTCTGAAACCTCCTTCGTAGTCAAGGGGGCATTAGAATTGGACGACATCCTATCCACTACCAGTGATATCGGAGGATACGATCTGGTGATCATAGAAGGGATGAAAGAAGAAGATATACCAAAGATATCAGTGGATGAAGACATAGATGGAGGTCTGTATCACCATAGAGATGTGGAAAGAGTGATCAACTGGATCGAGGAAGAAATTAAACTGTTCAACACCATCAATAAACTACCTGGATCAGATTGTGGTAGATGTGGATTTAAAACGTGTAAAAAATTCGCTGAAGAGATTTTACAAAATAGAGCAGAGATCCAAGATTGTCGGCGATCACCCGGGGATAAAATCGATCTGATAGTCAACGGAGAAAAGGTAGAATTAACTAATTTCCCTGCAAAGATCATCAAGAACACCCTCATAGGGTTAGTGAGTTCCTTAAAAGATGTCGATGATATAGATTCTATAGAGATCAGTTTCGATGAATAATGATTTTAGAAATTAAAAAAGAAAGAAAGGGTTTTTTATTTGATCGTTTTTAGAAGTCTTCTTCGAACTCTTCGTCGAATGATTCTTCTTCGAATAGTTCTTCTTCAGCTTCTTCTTCGTCGAATGGTTCTTCGTCGAATGATTCTTCTTCGAATTCCTCTTCCTCGAACATCGGTTCTTCCTCAGATGGTTCACTGCCTTTCTTAGTCATAGCGACTATGCCTATTATCAAGGCTAGTATAGCAAGTATCAAACCAACGATTCCAAGGTTTCGAGCCATGGATATATCGTCGTCTTGGTCTTCATCTATCTCTTCTTGTTCTTCTTTGAATTCATCGAGTTCGTTCTGCAAGTCATCTATCTGGTTCTGTAGGTTAGTTTCTAGATTGTCTATCTGTGATTGTAAGTCATCTATATGGTCCTGTAAGTCTGTCTCTAGATCTTCCATATCTGTTTCAAGTTCGTCTATCTGTGTTTGCAGATCATCTATCTGGTTCTGTAGGTTAGTTTCTAGATTGTCTATCTGTGATTGTAAGTCATCTATCTGTCCTCGTAAGTCTGTCTCTAGATTTGCCATATCTGTTTCAATGTCATCTATTTGTGTTTGTAGGTCATCTATCTGTCCTTGTAGGTCAGCTTCTACAGATTCGATCTCGTCCCACAACTCTGGTATGTCTGGTAAGTATAAGGCATAAACCTCAGTTTGATCTACAGTGTCTCCGTTATGTACTGCTTCCACTAAGAAAACGTTCTGACCTTCTGTAAGTACAGTATTATATTCGAATACACCATCTTCAACATCTACCGGTTCTCCATCGATGTGTATTGTAGACCATGATGTTTCACCTATGATAACGAAGTCTTCTTCGAAGGTAAGACTCTCAACGCCACCAACAGGAGATGTTATCTCAAGATATTGATCTGTAGCTATATGGAAATCAACAGATTCTGTGTATTGATGACCAGCTTCGTCAGTCGCTCTTACATCTACGGTGTGAGAACCTTCAGCTAGACCATGGAATTCGTGCCATGTTCTAAGGTTAACACTATGCCAACCTTCACCGTTGATCTGCACTTCGTATTCGACGATATCGCTTGTTTCGTCATAGCCGTCCCAAAGGACTGTAACACTATCCTCAGATAGGATTTCTCCATGTTTTGGTGCTGTTATTATCAGTTCAGGATCAGTCGTATCCACAGTGAAAGTTACGCTTTCAGTGGCGTAATTACCTGCGATATCCCAAGCTCTAACTTCTACAGTATGTTCTCCGTCATCCAGTTCAAAGTCGTAATCGAATGTTTCATCGTCGAGTTCAGTCCATTCCTCGTCGTCGATATGTCTTACTTCGAAATAATCGATACCGGATCTGTGATCGTAGCTGTCCCATTCGACTGTAACTGTTCCATCTGTTAAAAGAGCGCCGTCATACGGTGCTGTTATCTCTAGATGCTCTACTTCATTGTCCTCGTATATAGAGAACTCTTCAGTTATGTACTCTCCTTCGTAACCGATGGTATCTATTACAATAGCTCTGATTTGTACTTCATCACTGTTCACTTCCTCGGGTACAACTAATTCAAAAGTGTGTGGCTGTTCGTATATGTCGGGTTCGATAACTTCTCCGATCATGCCCCAGTCCCAGTCTGGATGCAATCTAGCGTATAATTCGACTCTGTCGAAATCAAGTGTTTCTCCACCCCAGAGCCAGAATTTGATCTCTTGTGTGGTAGCTTCGTACCATACATCTCCACCTTCAGGAGTTTCGATGATAATATCTGGATTTTCGAAATTGGGGTTATTGGGTTCATGTTTAGCGTTCTCATTCATCTCTTCTTGTCCAAAGACATCTACAGCTCTTACCAAATACCAATAGTATGGGTCTCCAGCTGCACCTTCGTCTATGTATTCATAGTAATCTGAACCGTCTGCATAAACAGAATCTAACGGACTCCATTCTCCTGGTTCTCCGTCATCGTCTACAGCTCTGTATATGTTGTAATGACTTACTCGGTCAGGATCGTCTGGACTTGCGTACCAGTGTACTATGTTGTTATCCTCTTCCTGTTCTATCATCACTCTTAGTGGTGCCTCAGGATCACGTGTATCGATGGTGAACAGTTCACTCACGTTTTGTCTCCAATTGCCTTCGACGTCGTATGCATGAGCGATTATGCATGCTTCTTCGCTGTAAACATCTGGTATCTCCCACTCGTATACACCCTCAGCAGCGTCATAATCTAGTACTATCTCGTCATAGATAGTAGTTCCACCGTCTAGGCTGTACCATAGATCTATGGTATCTAATTCATGGTCGTGTTCCGTGTATTCCCATGTGATATTCCAATATTCACCATGTTCTAGCACATCTCCTTCAACAGGTGATGTTATGTTTATCTCAGGAGGTTCAGGTTCTTTTACGGCATCGGTGGGTTCTGATTCCATCTCATTTATAGCGACTGCGGTTACTTCGTACCACCAGAATATATCATCGTGTAAACCTTTACCTTCGTCGATGTATTGATAGTATTCTGAACCATCTGCTTCTACTGTTGCTATATGTTCTGCCTCAGACATATCTGCCGTTTCGTTTCTGTATATCTCGTAATGAGTGACTTCTTCAGGTCTTCCGTCGGCAGGATCGTCGGGACTAGCATCCCATGTTAAGAGATTGTCATCCTGATCTTCCTCTTCAACATAGACTTCGATAGTCCAGGAGTCTAAGAATCCTACATCAGGTAATGTCACCCAAGGTATTCCCTCATAAGTTAGCCATCCACTGCCATCAGTATATCCTTGGATCATACTAGCTGGGAAGTAGCCTTCACCAGGATCTTCGATCTCAACAACTATCCAATAGTATCCTCCTTCAAGCGCAACCGGTTCTACCAGTGGTATCTCTCTCCACTGTGGTTCAGCGGTACCAGGAACAGTCTCTGTCTCTCCGATCTGTTCACCGGGTTCGTTAATTCCATCTTCATGGATCGTTCCTTTGAACGATATCGCCGTGCCCTCATCATGGAATGCTATCTCCGTTGCTTCACCTTGTGGTAATTCTATCCGGATGGCTGTGTGCCATGTAGTTTCATCAGGTCCAAGACCAAGAGCGTTGTACGGTTCTGCCCTATGTTCATCAGGATACATCCAGTGCCAATCTGCGGGTATGCTATGTTCAACTGTTAGATTTTCTGGGGGTGCCGGTGCTTGACCGAAGATCTCGAATTCTCCACTGTAGTTAGTGAAGTGTCTTCCACCTTCATCGACTACACGTGCTCGGATCATCGCTTCATCACTGGGCCAGTTCGGTACTGTCCAATTGTATTCTCCATCATCGTCAAACATACCGATAGCTGTCCATGTATCGCCTCCATCAGTGCTGTAACACAGTTCGATGTATTCGATCGGATATTCCTCTTCAACGGTACTCCATTCTATAAGTTCTTGATCGTATGCATGCCATTCGTATCCTTCTACAGGTGAATCTACAGTTATCTCCGGTTCGACGAACTCAGGTGCCCCGGGTTCTGGTCTTGCAATCTCGTTCATCTCTTCTTGTCCATATGTATCTACGGCTCTAACCACGTACCAGTTGTACGGTTCTCCTGCCATGTCTTCATCAAGATAGTAGTACTCTTCAGAACCATCGGCTGGAACAGAACCTATCTGCTCCCATGGTCCTTCCTCGTCTTCGGACCGGTATATGTTGTATTGAGCAACACTATCAGGATCATCTGGGCTTGCAAACCAGCGTAATTGGTTGCTCACAGGGTTTTCTAGCTCAGTTTCGTAAGATATCTCTATATCATCGATGCGCCATCCTTCAGCGCCGTTGACATAATCTTCGACACCAGCTGACCAGTTTAACCATATGGATTCACCTGCGTAATCGTTCAGATCTACAGTTACTTTTTCCCATTCTTCTGATCCGCCCCATGCTGGTTCTCCTTCGATGGGATTTCCCCAGCCAGTTTCGATAATGTAATCATAACTGGGTTCAGGATTCTCTATAAGTTCCCATGTCTCGCCATCAACAGATACTTTAAGATTTACTCCATCGAATGTATCTGCGATATCTCTCCAGTGCTGGAAGGTCAACTCTACGGATTCTGCATCCTCTGGTATCTCGATCTCAGGTGAGATCAACCAGCTCACTTCACCGTCTTTCTCGTAATCTGTATCGCCCCAGTCCCATGATTGGTCTCCAACATAAGCACCGTGATCTCTGATATCCCATTCGTTTGCACCTTCACTGCTACCAGTTTCATATCCTTTGTCTTCAGATACATCATCATAGAATGCGATTTCTTCTCCGTAATAATCATACTCGACTAAGAGTCCTTCCGGTGGCGCTGGTGGTTCTCCGATTATGGTGAATGCTTCGCTCTCGTTGGCTCTCCAGTTACCTTCTACATCGTATACATGTGCGATTATGCGGGCTTCTTCACTGTAAACATCCGGTATCTCCCATTCGTATTCTTCGTCTGTTGCATTTACACCTTCAGCGACGTTGCCATAGATGGTTTCTCCATCATCTAGACTATAGTATAGATCTACAACATCGATATCGTATTGATGTTCTGTAAAGTCCCAGGTTATGTTCCATGTATCTCCGTACTCCAACTCATCTCCTTCTGCTGGAGAGGTAATGGTGATTTCTGGTGGAATAGGTTCTCTAACGGCCTCTTCACCTTCTGCTTCTAATTCGTTCATCGCTACAGCAGTGATATTGTAATACCAGAATGTTTCATCTAGCATACCGGCACCACTATCTATATAGAAGTAATCTTCCGAACCATCGGCTTCTACTGTGTCAACATATTCTGGATCTTCCCAGTCCTCTGCAGCCCTGTATATGTCATAATGTGTCACTTGAGTTGGGTCCTCGTATGGATCATGTGGGCTAGCGTCCCATGTTATCATGTTGTCTTCATTACCCTCGGCGTTGAACACTTCTACATGGGCTTCCATGGCCCAACTGAATGGTAAACCGACATCTGGAAGCGTGTCCCACATCTGTCCATCTAAACTGATGAATCCTGCGTTTTCAACGTAGGGATCGATAACACCTGCTGGTCGGAAGTTATCATCTGCAGATATTCCGACATCGAATATTTCCAACACTACCCAGTAACGGCCTTCTTCTACTCTTACTGGTTCCATCAGTGGGATCTCCTGCCACATGAAGTTACCAGTATCGGTGAAGTAATCTGTTGCTCCTATCATCTCACCGGGTTCGTCGCCTTCAGGAGTATCCATGTGTATCGTTCCTCGTACATGGTGTGCTATCTCATTATCGTAATAAGATATATCAGTTATTTCACCATCTGGCAGATGAGCTCGGATAGCTGCATACCAGGTACCTTCACCAGTTAAACCGATAGCAGCATCAGGTTCTGCTTGATGTTCACCAGGATGTTCCCAATACCATTCTTCCTCAAAAGTCATATGTTCAACGTCGATATTTTCAACAGGGTCTGGTTCTTCTCCGACTATCTCGAACTCAGCGCTTTCATTCTCTGTGTAACGTCCGTACTCATCAACTACCCTTGCACGGATGATCGCTTCATCTGTATTCCAGTTAGGTACTGTCCATAGATAATCCTCATCATCCAATATTTGATCTATATCATACCAAGTAGTTCCACCATCAGGACTGTATTCTAGATAATCGATGTAATCTATATCACCTTCTCCAGGATCAGTAGTCCATTGAATATACTCCTCATCATATGCGTTCCAAACAGTTTCATCATATGGTTGATCGATGGTAATTTCTGGAAGGTCTACATCGTCACCTGGTTGCTGTTTTGCATATTCGTTTTCTTCTTCAAGTTCATTTGTACCTACAGCTCTCACCACGTACCAGTGGTAAGGTTCATCTGCCATATCGTAATCTAAGTAATGATAGATCTCGGAACCATCTGCTGCAACAGAATCTATCTGATCCCAAGGACCACCTTGTTCTTCGGAACGATAGACATTGTAATGACTGACTTCTCCGATGTCCTCGTCTGGGCTAGCGTACCATCTTAATCTGTTGCTAACAGGTTCTTCCATTTCAGTTTCCATAGTGATCTCTATGTCATCGATCCGCCAACCACCGAATCCGGGAGCATCCCAGTCTTCAACACCAGCTTCCCATCTCAAGTTTATCGTTTCACCGGCATAATCACTTAAGTCAACAGTTACTTCTTCCCAATCTTCGATTCCCCACCAGGCCGGTTGACCTTCTAGGGGGTTATCGTAGCCGGCTTCGATCTCGCCGTCATAACCAGGATCAGTATCGGGGAATGTTACCTCTTCACCATCATATACTTTTAGATTGACTCCGTCCCATGAGGGTTCGATCTCTCGCCAGTGCTGGAAGGTGAGTTCAACAGTGTCTGCTTCCGGTATTTCTATATCAGGAGATTCTAAAACACTTGCTTCACCAACCTTCTCGTAAAATCCGTCACCCCAGTCCCATGATTGTTCTCCTACAACTGCATCATGATCTCTGATATCCCACTCGTTAACACCTTGAGTGCTCATAGTGGTATATCCCTTGTCCTCAGAAACATCGTCATAGAATATTTGTTCCTCCAAAGTGTAATCATGTTCAACTAATAGATTCTCTGGTGGTTCTGGTGGAATTCCTTCGATAGTGAATTTTCCCGAAGTATCTCTAGCACTGTTTCCTTCAACATCGACTACAACAGCTCGAACCTGTGCTTCCTCTGTATTATAGTTTGGTATTTCCACTGTTAAACTCCCAACTTCAGGATCCAAATCAACTTCTATCACTTGTTGTGTTTTCCAACCATCATCAGAATAGAAAAGATTGACTCTATCAAGGTCATGGTCACCAGCTTCAACAGACCATTCTATATCTTCTTCTTCCCTAGCAGTCCATTCCTCACCACCAACAGGCCTTTCTAGTTCTATTGATGGAGGTTCATCTACCATCTCTCCATATTGTGCATTGTAGGCTGCTAATGCGAAGTCTTGACTTGGTCCACCTATTCCTAAGGAATCAGCTACGATATTGCTAGCTATGACACTTACGGTATAAACTCCATCTTCTACCTCATCTGCAGGTATGTAAATGTTCTCTACATTATTTGTATCGTCCCAGCCGTCACCTTTTCTATCGAATACCTCCATGGTATCTTCATTTGGTTGGGACCAACCATCTTCGAAAGCATTACCTCTGTAAACGTGTCCGCCTGGAGACTCTAACTCTAGGTCAAGATCGTTCAGTAGTGCAGGTCCACTTCCAGTGTCTCTTGGTGCTTCTTTATCTGTCCAACTGAGAGTAATCTTCAAAGGTTCTTCAGGGTTTTCATGTTCTATATCGTACTCATAAACCATTCCACTAGTAGTGAATAAGTCTTCCTGATCCACTGTGTAGATCGATGTCGGATCTGGCCTTTGTAACCTTGATATATCTACCATACCCCATCCTTCATCTTCGTTGGGTATAGGTCCACGAGTGTCTCCACCCATTTGATTTGCCGTGTTGATTAACAGGGACCTAACCATAGCAGGACTTGGAGTATATCCATATGTATCCTCATACCACTCAACGGTAACAGCAGCGGCTCCTGCAACAGCCGGGTTCGACATAGATGTTCCTGACATAGCACCATATGTACCATCAGGCATCGTAGATATTATGTTTTGAGCTGGTGCTACAACGTCGGGCTTTACACGGTTGTCATCTGTGAAACCACGGGAACTAGCAGGATACATTATCTCTGGGTTCTCAAAACCATCAAGTGGGTTGAAAGGTTGTGTTCCACCTACAGTTATAACATTTTTAGCAGTCGCCGGAGGTGGTGTTCCCATCTCTGCATCGTTACCAGCTGAACTTGTTACGATCATGGGTTCGTGCTCCTCTGTTGCACGGTTCGAATCTCGAACGGCAGCATCAAAGTCAGGTGATGATACACCATATTCTCCGTGGAATGCTGTCGAGCCCCAAGAATTCGAATGCACATATGAATCAGAATACTGTGCAGCTACCTCAAATATCTCGAAGTAATCTTCGGGACCTACCCAAGCAGGATCAAATATCTGTATAGGATATATCCCTGATTCCGGTGCAGAACCTTGACCCAAGTAATACTCAAGGAAACCTGGCCAATCTGGATCTTGGTACAAGACTGCTCCAGTACCATGATAAGTATCTCCTGCTGCAGAACCGGTACAGTGAGTTCCGTGACCATGCAGATCCGCCCATCCATCGGTACCGAATGTATATCCGTCAACTACTCTTCCGGTGAAATCAGGGTGTCCAGCATCTCCAACAGTACCATCGCCTAATCCGGTATCAGCTACAGCTATAGTAACACCTTCACCTTTGTAGCCGATCTGGTTCATATATGAACCATATTCACCATGTTCTCTATAGGGATAATATGGATCGCCTTCCCAGTGTTCACCGGGAAATTCTGGTCCATCATCGAAGAACCACAAACCTCCACCGATAGTCTGGGTTGCCATCTCATCGTGGAGTTCAACTTCTGCCTGTTCGGTTATGTAGTAGACATCGTTCAGTCTTGCTATCTTGTTCAAATCTTCTTCCGATCCGATCTCAACTATCACCCTGAATTCTCCATCTGGGAGTTCAATGTAAGATAAGGTTTCTTGTCCTTCTGTAGTTCTTCTTTCTTCTCTAATTCTCTTTCCTCTATTGGTAGAGAAGGTTAACTCCTCTTCTTCGGAAGCAGCTCTGAGCATCCGTTCAATATTTTGATCTAAAATTTCCACGTCAGCTATCTCTGCTATCCTTTCGATGGTTTCGAATTCAGCTCCAGGAGCTAGTCCTATCTCGAGTTCACCTAGCTCGATATCAGGTCTTATCTTGTATTCCGGCTGATATACACCGACCCAATCGACGAACTCTAGGTCATAGACATCCTCAGCCTGTTCCGGTGTCATGCGAACCCTGTAAGCGTAGTTGTGAACATAGTTCATCACATCAACGCCCATCTTATCTATCTGTTCTACCCATTCAGATGCTATAGGTCCAAGCATATGGATCAGATAGATCCCTTTCTCACCGGGCTCGTAATTT
Source organism: Thermoplasmata archaeon (assembly GCA_003551065.1). GTDB lineage: Archaea > Thermoplasmatota > Thermoplasmata > Halarchaeoplasmatales > Halarchaeoplasmataceae > Saliniplasma. Next base: position 19,632 of record PULU01000026.1, read on the forward strand.
TCAATCCGGAGTTCGTTAGAAATCTCAGGCTCTCCTTCGGTGAAGTCGAATTCGTGTCCTCCAGTATGTATAACAGTTCTTGAGGGTAGTCTGTTGACTTCTACTCCTTCATCCTCAAGTGCTTCAGCAGTTCTTTCGCCTCCTCTGATAAGTGCAAAATCATCGTATCTATGGATAACTTCTGTTCCATGTAATCTCAATTCATCTTCGGTTTTACGTATACGCACCAGTAGTATATCATCCTCTATTTTTTCCTCTTCGGTCGTATCACTTAAAGGATTGGATGCGCCTACTGTAAGTACTGATAATATCAGTACCGCCATACATAAAACTGCAGTTATTTTTCTATTAAGTATTTTCATATCTCACTCACATCCTAAATAGGTTATGGAAAAGAAATATATATAAATTTTGATGGAAAGGAATTATAGATAAGTATTGATGGTGCAGTATTATATATAAATTTTAATGGAATGAAATTATAAATAAATTTTGAAGGCTAAATCCGTGCACTTTAAAATGGTGTGCATCTAAAAGCATTTATAATGATATATGTTACATTTGATAGTGATCATGTGAAAAAAATAAATGTCAAATGCATAGGGTGTAAGATGGAATCCTCAAAGGACTTAGATGAGATATTTAAAAGACTAGAGAGATATAGAAAAGAGAAAAGTATTTTCATCCAGGTATTTGATGCTAAAATGATTATTGGAAAAGACCACCTTATCTGGGCATACGACAAGGCTCTGAGAAGTTTTGACCAAAAAACGAATCGTGCAGATTCTCTTGAGATGGAGACGCTGTTATGGTCCTCCGGAGAAAGACAGATAAAAAATGCAATAAAAAAAATGGGAATCACTGAAGATACTGATAAGGCTGTGATAATTATAGAGAAAAACGAAGATGAATTTCTAGAGTTGATGAAATGGCAGAAGGATGATTCGATTATAAAACCATCATTAGACAAACTAAATAGATTTGGGGTTAAAAAAGAAGAAATAGAAATTTCAGATAATCCTTATGATCTGATTTTTGAAAAGATGTCTACTTGTATTATTTTATAGCAAATATTGAACTGCTTTTTGATTCGAAAATCTTTAAAATTAATCTTGCAGTGACCCGAAAATAAATTATACTAATAAACAATCAATTGGTAGTACATGCCATCAAAATTTAGTTTGAATAAATTCGATATCAAGGACATCATAGAGTTTCTAGAAAAGGATAGATTTACAATTTTAACCGCATTTATGTATTTTATATTAATAGGGGTGATTAGGTCGGCAGCAGAATCATTATTCTTTGAATTCCCTAATTTTAGTCTGTATATGGTCATACAACACACTGCTTTTAATTTTCCGGTTTTTGTGATTGGAGTTTTTGTGATAAAATTTGTTATAGATGCTCCTCTCAGAAAGATATACAATATCGTTTTAATCGGAATGTTTTTAGTTGTTTTACCTCCATTTATAGATTACCTAGTATTTGGGTATTCTGGAATTGAATACTCCTATCTCTACAGATATTATGGAGAAGGTTTACCTTTTTTAGATAGAATAGCATCAATATCTCCTTATGTAATATTTACAAATGAGAGAATAAGCCCAGGTTTGAGGATGGTACTTTTTTCTATTACTACGATGAGTACAATTTACATTGCTATAAAAGCTAGATTCCAGGATATTTTAAAAGATTTTAAACAGGGATCATATCGTCCAATCCTTAAAAAAATTAGTACTGTATTTTTTGGAGGATTTAGCATTTGGTTAGTTATGGTTTTTATCAATGCAACAGTTCCAATATTAATTCAAATTGAAGATAGAGGCGTGGAATTATTTAATAGATTCTTATTTATGTGGGAAGAAAAATATTTTTTATTCTTTAAAGAATACAATTATGAACGTTGGGAAATATTTCCAGGGGAATTTGGGATTACTGATCAAATAGGCTTAGCTGAATCTTTAACACTTCAGCAGCGATCATTGTTTATTACTATGTATTTCTTTATAGTTACATTTTCTGTACTTATACTCACCTTATGGTATTTCAAACCAAAGATATTTGAAAAAATTGTGTCTAAGATAAAATTCCAGTTTTTATTTGTAACAACAACGATAGCTTTACTAGGTACTTCTGTAAATCATATCACTGATGCTGATTTTGCCAAAGGATATGCACTCGATCCTACTTATATACTTCATTTCCCCTACATATTTTACATTTTCATCGTTGGAATATTTTTGGGGTTGTTTGCTTCTTTTATATGGGACTATTATAGAAGAAAGGAAGATAAATACCTCAATAAACAATTGATAATAACGTCATTTTTAGGAGGCATATCTTTTAGTTTTTTATTAGGGGAGCTTAGAGTCGTCGGATTGTTTGTAATGTGTTCTCTCGTTTTATGGGCTACTTTCAGAACCGATAAAGATGTCTTAGACATTATGAGAAGTGGATTATTTTCAATATCGACACTTTTTGTATTTTTATTGGGATTTTACTCACCTTCTATTTGGAAGGTAAGAAGATATGAATTTTCAGAAGGACTTCCTGTTAGTGAAACTTATTCCACCTTAAATTTAACCAGGACTCCTGAGATGACTAGTACTATAATAGGTTTGATTTTTCTCTCAATTGTTATGGTTTTTGCATGTACATATATCTCTAGAATAATCTTTGATGAAAAATTACAATATCCTAAAACGTATTTGATCTTACCTTTGTTCCTTATGCCTTTAATCTATCTTAACAGTTTAGATTATGTTTTGGTTTTTCCGATATTTGGATTAATCGCTTCTACTTTAGTAACAAAAGAAAATAGATACCTGCCATTATATATGGTTTCGTTTCAATTTTTATATATTGTAATAAGACTTACTGGTGTATTACAATTTTAAATCCAAAAAGATTATATTGCTCCTAAATTGTTTTTTAGATATGAATTCGAATATCCTCAACAATACACTTAGAATTTTTTCAATATTTGTAATACTATTTATTTTAATTCTTACAATTACTCCTATGATCTCATCCAGTTCAGATGTCGATACTGCAGGTGATGGTCTGTTGGATTGGGAAAAAGAATTAATCGATAGTGAAATTGAAAATCCTAAAGATCCAGGATTATTTGTAAGATACCAGAATAATTACCGAACTTTAAAATATAACTGTTGGGAGACATATTCTGATAACGATAAAGAGATAACTATTGCGCTTGAAAGGGTTGTGATTAGGAGGGGAACCTCTTTATTCATTGGAGGATATACTGATGCAGATTATTCTCTAATTACACCAGATGGCGATAACAATGGTTTATCTGTAAACATAAGAGAAGACGGTTGGGAGATTAAGGTCGATGAAGAATCTAGTCTGGGAAAATACGAATTTAGAATTGAGGAGGATGAATGGTCCACTAGTATTGATATCTATGTTATCTTCGATCCCTGGGAGATGAACATTTCTGAACAAAAGTTAAAGGGGTATGCTTATAACGAAGATGGTAAAAGAGATGAATTTGGATTTATTTATACTACTTCGTTACAAACCCAACCTGCATCTTTACATCCTTTTGGAAATGACAGAGAAAGAAGACCTGATATCTATGAGTTAGCGTTGGCAGCAGCTGGAAATGAAATCGATCCACAATTAGCTGCTGCTCGATTAACTAGATTAGTGGCACAAAGAAACGATGCTAGACCATACGGTCATTTTAATATAAGAGATGCTTGTGATAATTTTTTTTATTCTGTTGAAGATCCATATTTAAGATTTGCATTTAGTACAGAAAAAGAAGAAAATCTAACTGATGGAAATATTCCAACTTGGTTAGATGAAGAATTTAAGAAAATTGGTATTGATCTACAACCTGAAGCATTTATTTCAAGAACTGAAGAAGAGACATGGATAAAAACAGATGTTAGACCCTTATATAAAATAGAAGAGACTGATGAACAGTTAGGTATATTTGAAGCGATTGTTGAAACCAGTTTTGATGGTGAAGCCACAAAATTAGTTGATGGTTTAACTCTCGATGATGCAGAAGAATTGGGTCAAAATGGTGTAAGTATACACGAACTTGAGGAAGGCGATAGAAGTAAAATTATCAATGGTTGGTGTGATGAAGTTTCTTTATCTCTGGTATCTCTTTTACGGTCGATTGGTATTCCGAGTAGAGTGGCCTCGGTTCATCCAACACCAGAGGTAGATGAGGATCTTATGGGGCATTTTATGGTTGAAGTATGGTTTGAAGAATCCATGTACCAAACAAGTTGGGCCGATAATGATGGTGATTGGTACGTTTTGGATGCTGATGAATGGAACGCTAGATTTCCATCAGGTATCCCAGGCAATCCTGACTTTTGGATGCCAGTGGGCGAAACCTTCTCATCTAGGAAAAATTACATGAAAGTGGCTGAAGAATTGTTTAAAGGACGTTTTGATACCCAGGCTTTATATGTATTCGGTCCAGAGGATGATACACCACCTGATCCACCTAGCAGGATCGATGTAACTGATGCCTATTTGGAAGCTGGAGAGCATGTACTTGAATATGGTACTTTGACAAAGTTAATTGGCAGAGGTGCTGGGGATTTATACGTATTAACTGTTGAAGAAACTTCTAAATTGACTCTTACCTCTGATCAAGGAGCCGATCCCAACATATACCATTCTGAAGAAGATTACCCGATAATCCCGATCGCTGAAGAGGGATATCCATTTGAGTCAAATCCTGAATCCTATGAGGGGGATAAGGTGATACTCGATCCAGGGACTCACTATATAGGGATATATGCACCTCAAAATGGTGATAGATCCGTAGAAGGTAATTATGGTTATTATACCTTATCTTTGGAAGAGAGTGACGAAGTTAGAGAAGATGCAGATGAGGAACATGACCTAAAAGCTAGACATATCATACCCTTTGTATTGATTGTGTTTTGGGTACTCTCATTCATAGGGATGAAATATTTATGAGCTTAGATCCTTTTTGGTCAACTATTTCTCATATGGTCTGTTTTAAATTTCACTAGGATTAGTACAACTACTAATAATCCAATACCAGGAATAGCCAACCATAATAAACCTAGTCCATCATCTTCTTCTGTATCTAAAACAGATACTTTAACCTCTGTATAAGTTTCCACTTTTTCTTCATCGTACATACTGATAATCTCAATTTCAACATAGTCCTCATCAAGGGTTTCCCAGATAAATTCATCTTCATAGGTTTCATTCACATCAAGAGTTATTGCTTTCTCTATGTCAACCTGTTCTCCATTAACATGGAAAATAATATCACGTGATCCTATTCTATTTCCTTTGTTGAGGATAGAGTAATTCAGATGTATATTTTGACCTTTAAATACTTCATCATCATATCGGTTTAAAGATATTTCGAATTCAGATTCACCTTCTTTAAAATAAGGTGTGATATCTTTTTCTTCATCTATTTCGAATGTGATCACGTCATCTTCATGTCTTTCATCGTTTATTTCCCAGTAATTAAAAATATAACCTCTAACGGCTTCTGCTTTTATAATTAAGTTTTTACCATGTTTACATTCTTCTTTATATGGTAAAACTTCAATCATTTCATCGTTGACAAATATATTTCCTTCTCCAATTGGTTCATTAATATCTAAGTAGTATGTTTTTATCTCGAATCGAGAACTAATTCTAATTTTTTCTGTTATTTCAAAACTAATTTTTCTCTTTTCAGTTAATTCTGTCGGAACTCCGGTCCATTCAACGAATTCATAACCTATTTCTGGAATAGCCGATAAAACTATTTTCTCTCCATGCTCATAATATTCTTTTTCAGGGTTTATATCGACCTCTCCTTCTCCAATCGTATCAATAGTCAATTCATAGGTTTTGATTTCAAAGTGAGCAGTAATCGACTTGTCCCCATCCATTGTTATTTCAATCCCTTCATCTGTACCTGAATAATCACCTGTCCATTCGATGAACTCATGACCTTCTTCAGATGATGCAGTTAAATATATCTTTTCTGCATACCCGTAATATTCCTTTTCTGGTTCTAAATCAATTGTTCCTTCTCCGACTATATCAACAGTTAAATCATAGGTTTTGATTTCAAAGTGAGCAGTAATCGACTTGTCTCCATCCATTGTTATTTCAATCTCTTCGTCTGTACCTGAATAATCACCTGTCCATTCGATGAACTCATGACCTTCTTGAGATGAAACAGTTAAATATACCTTTTCTGCATACTCGTAATATTCTTTTTCAGGGTTTATATCGACCTCTCCTTCTCCAATCGTATCAATAGTCAATTCATAGGTTTTGATCTCAAAGTGGGCAGTAATCGACTTGTCCCCATCCATTGTTATTTCAATCTCTTCATCAGTATTTGAATAATCACCTGTCCATTCGACGAACTCATGACCTTCCTTGGGTGATGCTGTTAAATTGACTTTTTCTCCATGTTCATAGTATGACCTATCTCGATCGACATCTACTGAACCTTCACCCACTACATTTATTGTTAGATCATAAGTTTTGATATCAAAATAAGCAGTGATCTCCTTATCCTCATTCATTGTGATGTTTATCTCTTTATCAGTCCCTTCGTAATCCCCAGACCATTCTACAAATCTCCACCCCTTTTCTGAGATGGCTGTAAGTGAAACTTCAGTATCTTCATCATATTCATAGCGATCTGGATCTATTTCAACAGCTCCTTCTCCTTCAATAGTTACATTTAATGTATATGTCGGTTCCTCTTCGAACTCCGCAGTGATAGAGTAATTTTCATTCATCAATATGGTGGTTGAATTTGATGTAACATCATCTATTGAAGCATTATCACCGTTCCATTCTACAAATCGGTAACCCTCTTCACTTATTGCCTCAATATTAGCTATCGTTCCGTGTTCATAATAAAACTGTCCTTCCCCAGGATTCACAACACTACCACCGGATGTAGAATTTATCATTAAATCATAATTATTAGGCGCAAACTCTGCGGTAATAGAATAATTATCGTACATCTCTATGGTTGTTACATTAGATTTAGTTTCACTTATCGTTGTATTGTCACCTATCCATTCAACAAAATGATAGCCCTCTTCACTAATGGCCTGTAGATCAACTGTTTTTCCATAATCAAATTCATAGGTTCCCTCTCCAGGATCTGATACATTACCCCCATCCGTTGATGTAATACTTAATTCGTAGGGTCCTAATTCCTCAGTAGTAAAGCTCCATACATCAGATTCTACATTTTCCTCTCCATAATTAGCCTGAGCATACCATTCATATGTGGTATCAGGAGATAAATCATCCCAATTGATAATTGCATAATCTCCGCTTGGAACATCTTGATCAGTACCTATTAAACTTTGATCTGAGGCATCATAAAAATTGACATCAGCATCTTCACCTTTATCATTTCCTACTAATACCCTCAATTCTTGATCTAAACTTATTCCCTCAGAACCATCTGGTGGACTTGGATAAATAGGACTATTATCGTGATAAATGATTAAAGTTGCAACTGCATGTTCCCCATCTATTTCTGCTACGAATCCAATCGATGAAAAGTCAATATTTGTTACGGTCATATCTTGGGCCATCGGTACCTCTATTGTTTTTTCGAAGTGACCGTTACCATCTGTGATAGTATCCCATTGGCCTACAGGTTCTGCTCCTTCGGGGATGTGAATTGTTACATCCTTGTAAGGATTATCTGGGAATTCACCACTGATGGAAATCTGGTCGCCTATCCACGCTTCTGAGGATTCGAAGTTTATAGAATTCGGATTCTCTGAAATATTTTTAGTTTCCAATCTCCTTATCCAATCTACTTCTGGGCTGTGAAATCTTTCTTTTACATAAGATTTAACATCTGGATTGTACCAACGTTCCCTATGTGAAGCATGATCATACAAATCTGAATTAGTGGACATATCATCCTCTGAAGTTGTGTTGACATATATTGTGTCAAAAATACCAGAGGGTACCTCGATCTCATCTATGGAAGGTGTAATTGTTGAAGTATTCATTTCCGTAATTTCATCAATAGTCTCATTTTCACTTACTAAACCTTCAACTTCGTAAGCATAATATCCTGTTGTATGAGAAGTGGAATTAGCCCAGAAAGGATCTTCAGTAACTTCAAGAGGGAAGTCATATTCTTCGATAGAGGGTTCAAAGATCGTGGTCATCTTAGACGTTGATTCAAAAGGTGCCTCGAATATTGACCACTCTGCAATACCTTCAACATTCCTAAATTGTTCATCAACCACGACCGCTAAATCGCTCATTTTACAGAACATATAACCACCTGTGTAACCATTGTTCACATCAATTTCTATAGTTGTACCTTCATAGTTTACTTCACCTTCGCCCTCAATAATCTCTCCATCTAATGAAAGATTGTATCCATAATAGATTTCACCTTCATCATTAAAATACTCTATTGATTCGACAGTATATTTTAATTCCTCTTCAATGTACAAATGATCGTCACTATCACTATCATTCATCCAAAACTGATTAAAATACGTCCATGAATTACCAATTTCCCATGAAGGCACATCTATAGGTGGTTGAATATCTGGGGAGTCTATCAATTCTAAATCTATCCTTTTACCCCAACTATCATCGACAGAAAATCCGATCTCAGAATCTTGAATATTAGTTTCATCTTCAGTATCTACATAAATCTTAAATTCATCCCCCTCTTCGTACCCATTACTCATTAGATTTCCAAAATTAAATTCATAATATCCATTACTGTCAGTCTCAATTGTAAGATATTCTCCGGTTTCTTCGCTGACTGCATGGATGTCAACATCTGAAACCTCCTCACCGTTTTCATCCTCAACAACCCCGTAAACTAAGTATGGTACTGGAGGATACAACAAGTCATCACCATCCCCTAGGTCTGTATCCGCGACTCTTGTCTGATATATTAGTGATTCATCAAGATCCTGATTTATCTTCATTATGTCATCCTCAGGAGGATAAAATTGATGCCCATTTGTATAGATCTCATATACAAGACCATGAGCTCCAGTCTCCTCATACACCCAATCTGCTATACCTCCGGGAGCAGTATAACCTATCTCTTCACCTGGTTGACCATATGAATATTGGTCTGTTTCATCTCCATATTTGGAGGTTAACGATGTCATATGATCGGCCATTCCACGGTACCAGTCGTCATGTGGAGAAGGGTCGTTTGTATGCATATATGGGATCAAAAGACAATCTGCAAAACTATGAAGATTTTGGTATGAATCTATATCATTATCTATGATAAAGTCCCGTAAATATTTAGTTTCATATTCTGAAAAAGGAGCTTCCCCGCGATAAGTATCTGAACCAGGCCAGCTATTACCTGAATGCCAATCGATATCTGCATTCCTATTCAAGTCCACACCGACGAATGTATCCGAGGTAGAATCGTTACGATTTTTTCTCCACCAATTACCTTCGCCATTATGACCATAATCCCCATCGCCATCGTAAATATATCCATCAGGATTTGTCATAGGTATGACAAAAATTCTCCTATTATTTACCAACCAGTTTATAGTATCATTAGAATCATAATTATTAAGAATAGTCCATATGAAATAAGAAGCGACTTGTGTACTCGACCACTCTCTAGCATGAAGGGTCCCATCTATTAAAACTGCTGGTTTTTCATCAACTCTAGTATCATTATCTGAAGTTATCTCTATTGCCCATAAGTCTCTACCTTCATAAGATTGACCGTAATTATGCTTTTCGACCAGGTCTGGATAATCATCAAGAAGATCATCATACCAATCATACAATTCTGTAACCGAAGGATATTCGTCCATGAATGGATACAATCCTACCAGATTATCAATTTCAGTGGATTCATGTTCTTGTATATCTCTAGATTCAATAATAGAAAAAGCTGGAGTTACAGAAAATATAAGAATTGATATAACTCCAAATGTCAATACAGATTTTCTTTTGATCATGTATCATTATTTGAAATATTTCTTATATAATTTACTAATTTTTGCATAAAAATAATAATAAAGGAAAGGGGTTTTGTGAATTTGTTTTATATTTCTTCGAGGTCTTCAAATTCCTCTTCTTCGAATGTTTCTTGTTCACTAGTCTTTTCTTCTTGTTTCACCGGCTTTTTTATCAGCAAGACTATTGCTAATAACAGTGCAATGATCGCAATTACTATTCCAACGATTCCATATATGCTAGCTGTGCTTATATCGTCTGACTGTTCATCGATATTCGCCTGTTTTCTATCTAATCTATCTTCTAGGTCTTCTACTTCGCTGTCCAGATCTGCTATCACCTGATCTAAATTCACTTCCAACGTATCGATGTCAGATTCTAGAGCGCTTATCTGTGCCTTTAGATCGTCTATGTCATCATGTATGTCGTCTACACCCTCGTGTAGATCGTCTATGTCATCGTGTATGTCGTCTATACCCTCGTGTAGATCGTCCATGTTATCGTGTATGTCGTCGATCTCCGTATAGATTGCAGCTACCTCATCGTTGATACTGCTCAATTCAGAGTGTATGTCTGCTATCTCTCCGTGGACATCGTCAAGCTCGGACTCGATGTCATCGATGTTGTCTTCGATGATGTCTATGAGTTCAGCTTTGTTGTCCTCTATAGCGTCTTCAAGTGCTGCTACATTATCAGCAAGTTCGTCTTCGAGCCTATCGACTTCGGCGTGCAGTTCGGATTCAAGATCGCTTATGTCGATTCCCAGTGCATCCGTTACATCGTAAAGATCGTCTATGGAATCGCGGTTGTCAGCTATCTCGTCCTCTAGGTCGTTTATCGCATCCTGCAGCTCCTCAATCTGAGGTAGATATAGTGCATATACGTTGACCTCCGCTACCTTATCATCGTCCAGCTCGGCCGTCACTCTGAAGATATTCTGACCTTCGACCAAAGTGGTGCTGTATTCGAACTGTCCCTCGGCATCCACGTCGACTTCTGCACCGTTCACATAAACGGTCAATCCGGGGTCCGTTTCACCGACCAGTATGAACTCCTCATCGTAGGTGAGGCTCTCCACACCATATTCAGGACTGATTATGTCCAGCTCCTCTTCTATGGTAGATATCTCGAATATACGTGTTTCAGTGTAATGATTACCTGCCACGTCGGTAGCCCGTATCTGTACCACATGGGTACCGTGATCCAAGCCTATGAACGTGTAATCAGTATCACTACCGATATCCTGCCAGCCACCGTAGTTGAGCCGTATCTCGTATGTGATATCGCCCATGTACTCGTGGCCTTCCCATTCGACGGTTACCGTATCATGTTCGATCACTTCGTAATCCTCTGCCGGTGACGTTATCTCGAACGCCTCAACAGCGGGATTTACTATGATGCTGATATGGTCCGTATCGTAGTTACCTTCGGCATCACTGCATGTGAATGTTACATCGTATGTTCCTGGATATGGGAAGACATAATCTACAGTACTTTCTGCTAGGGTGACGATATCTTCATATCCTTCGGCTTCTCCTGAAACACCTTCAATCGCCCATTGGCGCTCGACAACTCCTA
>PULU01000051.1 GCA_003551065.1 Thermoplasmata archaeon
ACAACTGAACTTGGCCAAGTAGATCCGATAGATAGTATAGCTGATTTATGCGGTGACACTTTCCTCCATGTTGATGCAGCATTTGGTGGATTCGTAATACCGTTTTTGAAAGGATCTAGATATGAAAGAAGTTCCTTTAGATTCGACTTTGATAATATAGATACGTATGTCCTAGATCCTCATAAGATGGGGATGTCTACCATCCCCTTGGGGTTGATGTTCTGTAAAAAAGAGTCACCTTTATCCATCGAATCACCTTATCTCACCGGTAAAGATCAAAAGACTATAAGGGGAACTAGATGTAGTGCTTCTATACCGGCTTTTTGGGCAACTATGAACCACTTAGGTATGAAAGGATATACGGAAATAGTTGAAAGATGTATGGAAAACACATTCTATCTTGTTGAAAGGATGCAGGAGCTGGGATTCCATAAGATAATAGAGCCAGTTATGAATATCGCTTCATTTCATCATGAGGATCCAGATGATCTAGTTACAAATATGAGTAAAAAAGGTTTTAATATATCTAGAACGGTGAATCCTCTTGGTTTGAGGTTCGTGATTATGCCTCATGTAAATAAGGAAGGCATTGATGAAATGATAAATATACTAGGAGACGAGGTATGAGCAAGAAAAAGATAGGTGAATTTGAGATCGATATCGATAAAGCCTTATCGAAGATAAATGATATCTGTGCTGAAAAAGTATTACTACAGTTACCTGATGGACTAAAGAGAAGTTCCGGTAAGATAATCAAGGTTTTAGAAGAAAATGATTTAGAAGTAAAATTATGGGGTAGTACTTGTTATGGGGCCTGTGATCTTCCGGATCATATAGGAGATGCGGATTTACTCATCCACGTCGGTCATTCTGAGATACCGAACTTGAACGTAGGATATCCCGTTATATATCTTGAATGTAGGAGCAAAATTTGGAATCCCCCTCCTGAAGAATTCTTTGAAAAATTAAAGGGAAAAGTCGCACTCTATTCATCAATACAGCATCTAGATCACATGTACAAGATGGAAGAACTACTAGAAGAAAAGGGATTTGAAACGGTAATAGGTGAAGGAGATCAGAGGATAAAATATCCAGGTCAGGTCTTAGGTTGTAATTACTCGACTAAGGTACCTGATGCCGATACACAACTATACATAGGAACTGGTAAGTTTCATCCTATTGGACTATCGTTATCTTTGGAAAGGGATGTTTTAATTTACAATCCAGTTACCGGTGGATTTACTACAACAGGTGACAAAAGAGATAGACTACTTAGGAAAAGATTCGCCATTATAAACGCCGCTGAGGATGCTCAACGTATTGGCGTCATAATATCCCAGAAGAGGGGACAAAGAAGAGAAGATATTTTGGATAAATTTAAAGGAGACGACTACGATATCATAGTAGCGGAGTTCGACGAGGTAGTACCTAAACTTGTTGACGACTTTCAATGGGACTGTGCGGTGAACACGGCCTGTCCTAGGATAGCCCTAGACGATAATGAAATATTCAGGACTAGGATACTCACTCCTTTAGAATTCTTGATATCGAAAAAAAAGAAAGATTGGAAAGATTGGGAGATGGACGAGATCCATTGAATCCCGATCCCGGTAAGATTATTCTTCAGTAGGAACGCTTTCCATCTCTATTATGTGGTTTCTTTCCTTATAGGTGGTGATTATCATCTGACTCTGAACATTTTCTACACCTTTAAGTTTAGAAACTTTCTTTAAAAGAAATTTTTTCATATGGTCGTAATCCTTGAAGCGGGCTTTGACGATGATATCCACATCACCAGTGACAAGGAATACATCTTCTATATTGTCGAAACTGGACAGCTTCTCAGCGATGGTATCAGCTTCCATAGTATCGACTTTTAAGGAGATCATAGAACTGACTCCTCTTCCCTCATAATAGCTAGATATCACTTCTTCGTAATCCTCATTATTTTCGTTCATTTTTACCATCTCTTGTTAGATTCTCAAATACAAACAGGGTTATATATAATTTTTAATGCCATTGAAAGAAATAGTGATATATTAAAAGGGGGATGAATCATATTGTAGTTTCTATTTCCTCTTGGATATCTTCATATACTTGCTGAAGAAGATTCTCAAAATCTTCGTTGTGGTATTCTACATACCTGCCCAAACTCGTTTGCACCTTAGCTTTGAAGCCGTTGCCATCCTTGACTATTTCTATTGAACAGAGGGTTTCTTCCAATCCAGCCACCTCATTACACCGGAGTAATCGTAGCTCATATTTAAAACTTGCCTGGTAATAACGATTCAAACAATAGTTTATTCAAAAATATTTTTAAATAAATCTTATTATAGACTCGATATCAGTGAGTAATGTTGTCCCAAAGCTTTATAATAGTGGTATATTATCCACCCAACAGAAATAAGATAAAAAGCACAATGGGTGTTACAGATGGTAGAGTTCGAAGTTGTTATTTCAGACCCAAAAGATGGAAAGTCATATCAGACAAAAGTTGAAGGACATCACGCAAATTCACTGATCGGTAAAAGGGTCAATGATGAGGTTGATGGTATATTTGTTAACCTTCCAGGCTATAAATTGAAGATCACTGGAGGTAGTGATTTTGATGGATTCCCGATGAAGAAAAATATACCTGGGCCCGGAAGAAAAAAGATACTGGGCAAAGGTGGAACTGGATTTAGACATATGAAAGGTGGTGTAAGAAAAAAGAAAACTGTACGAGGCAACACCATCTCTCCTGAGATAAGTCAGTTGAATATGAAAGTTATTGAACATGGACCTAAATCCATTAGAGATCTGTTCGAAGAGAAAGAGCAAGGGGAAGAGTAGATGAAGGTACCAAAACAACCAGAAGTCAATATAGGACTGGTTGGTCATGTCGACCATGGTAAAACTACGCTTACAAAAGCTCTTAGTGGTGAATGGACCGACCGACACTCCGAAGAAACAAAGAGAGGTATCAGTATAAAGCTAGGTTACGCTGATACAGCTTTTTACCGATGTAAGCAATGTGAAGGTGTCGAAGCATATTCTGTTTCTCCAGAGTGTCCTAAATGTGGTGGGGAGGCTGAATTCTTAAGAGCTGTATCCTTTGTTGACTCACCGGGTCACGAAACACTTATGGCCACTATGCTTTCAGGTGCCTCCATGATGGATGGTGCTATATTGATAATAGCTGCCAATGAACCATGTCCTCAACCGCAGACACAAGAACATCTCATGGGGTTGAATATCACTGGTGTCGAAAATGTTGTAATAGTTCAAAACAAGATAGACCTCGTCCCATCTGAGAAAGCGAGGGAGAACTATAAACAGATAAAAGAATTCACGAAAGGTACAGTAGCTGAAGATGCACCGATAATACCAGTTTCTGCTCATCATGACGTAAATATTGACATTTTAGTAGAGGCTATCGAAAAATACATACCAACAGCAGAAATTGACGTTGATGCTTCACCTAGACTATCCGTTGCAAGATCTTTTGATATAAATCAGCCAGGTACAAAGATCGATGGTCTAAAAGGTGGTGTTATAGGTGGGTCTCTATCTAAAGGACTTCTAAAAATTGGAGATGAGATTGAGGTATGTCCAGGTAATAAAATAGAAGAGCACGGTGAAACAAAGTGGGAAAGGATAATAACCCATGTTGAGTCTCTGAATTCAGGTGCTCTATCACTTGAAGAAGCTAAACCCGGTGGTCTTATAGGGATAGGTACAAAGCTAGACCCCAATATTACCAAATCAGATTCGCTTGTTGGACATGTAGTAGGGTACCCAGGAGATCTACCACCGATACAAGAGGACTTTGTCATGAAGGTTAACTTATTGGATAAAGTAGTCGGTATGGAGAAAGATAAAGAGGTAGAGCAGATAAAAACAAGAGAACCTCTTATGTTAACAGTCGGAACTGCGACTACTGTAGGTGTAGTTACTTCTGCTAGGGGTCAAGAAGCTGCTGTCAAGTTGAAGCGAGCCGTATGTGCAGAGCATGGACAACGGATAGCTATAAGCCGTAGGATCAAGGGTAAATGGCATCTTATAGGATACGGTGTAATAAAAGAGTAATCCCCTCCTTTTTTTATAAATTATAAACCTTATATTTTTTAGAGTTCCTTATATTAGATCATTTGATATACGTTATTAGATTTTTCTCTAAAACACCATAAAAAATGAAGAGTAAAGGTGAGCAACTGACAGCGGGCCAAGTACCGAGATTGGCCTTCAAACAGTTAGGTTTACCTTACTCCCCGAAGAGAGCCAGGCTCCTAACCTAAGCCACCGGTTCAGGGGTCCGCGAAGGACCTAGGCTTCCCGTGGGCTCGCGCACCACAGTACAACAGAGAACGCGGGTGGGCTTAACTTCTGGGTTCGGGATGAGACCAGGTGTTACCCCACCGCTATGGCCGTCATGTTGCTCGTTAAAAGTGTTAAATGGATGTAATATTTATATGTTTCCAAGGCTATGTCGGTGTTATAAAACTGTTTACCCATATATTTATCTATAACATCGATTAGTTGATTGTATAGTGTGTAAAAAAGGGTCGCTTGCTTATGTATTTTGAGATCATATTGTGGGTCGGGATCTTTACGCTGCTCTTCGGTTATTTGTCAGACTATAAAAAACATCATTTTAGGATGCTAGGTTTTGTACTACTTGGGATCTTTTGGGCAGGCGAAGCACCATATTTTATCTCTATTTCCGATTATGTTAACGCTGGTTTGTGTTTGATAACTCTCCCTCTTTTCACCTATTTTGCATACAATGAATACCTTTCAAAGAACTGGGAAGAAGATCCTGAGGTCATGCGTTTTTTGGCCGGCGGTGTTTCGATAGGTATGTTGATATATTTTGGAGTACAGAGGATCCCGATAATATCTGGACATCTGATATGGATAGTTGCCGAACATACCGGTTTTATACTTGATATTATGGGATATGATTTTACCGTAGGTCCCATAGTATATGGTGAAACTCATCTGCTTTACAGAACTAGTTATGAGAATATAATCGTCTCGATCCAAGGTTCAAATATCAATATAATACTCGCATGCACAGGCCTTCAGGCGATAGCCGCTGGTGTAGGACTGATATATTCTACAAATGCAGCTGCGATGAAAAAGGCTAAAAGCTTACTGATAGTCGTTCCCACAATATACGTAGCTAACGTTTTTCGGAATGTAATGATCATCTACCTGACCTATGAAGATATAACCTCTTTCCATGTTGCCCATAATCAGATAGCCAAGGCAGGTTCGGTCATACTTTTAGTTATCCTTATGCTGATAGTATTCGAGATAATGCCGGAGTTCTATGAAAACATAATGAGTGTCATATCTCTTCCTAAAAGAGAACCTAGCCACCAGAAACAACAGAAATGATTTTGAGAGACATACCGTCTTCCAAATCCTCGTCTAGAGGTGTCGGTTCATCATCTTTCAATACGATGACAGAATCTTTATGATAATCCAGTTTTTCGACGAGGTCGGAAATGGACATACCATCTTCGAATTCTACTTCTCCTTGACCTTTTACATTTACTTTCATGATATATCTGAACCTCAAAACTCATATATAAATCCAAAGGGAGTTCTAAAATAGATAACATCTTCTATTCCACTTTTACCATACCCCCCTATCATCATTCTTATACTTTGAGATAGAAGTATTATATCCCATGGTTCTTGAATCATCTATTGAGAAGGGTAAGGTCAAAACATTTCGGACCTCAGACCACCGTTTCGTGAGTTCACTTGCGGTACAGATAGTGGGTGGGTCCAACAAAAAAGCCCTCATCATAGATGCAAGTGCTGAGATAGATCCCTATTGGATGGTCAAAGTCTGTAAGAAATATGGTCTAGATGAGGATAGAGTACTGAACAGTATAATCCTTGGCAGGGGTTTCACTGCTTACCAGTTGAAAGATATGGTCGATAAAGCGGAGGAGATAGTGTATAATGATGATAATATTATCTTTGTAGGTCTAATCGACCTAAGCAGTAGATTCCTGGAGGAACTTGAAGGGGAAGAAGCGACATGGTTGAGAGCTAGATGTATAAAAAGGTTGAAGCATTTTGTTTCCGATCGACAGATATACTGTGCAGTTGCTGATCCTTATATCGAGATTTTTAAGGCAGATCATGGGCGTGATATAGATGGGTAAAAGTGTTCCCACTTACCGGGAGGAACTCGATAAAATAATATCAGAGTGGTCTAGATTTAAAAAAGCGCTTAGAAAAGAAGAAAGGAGATATTTTGTAGATTTGATGAAGAATGCTAAAAAACATACTTCTGCCGCTCAATATCAAGCTAATCCAGATCCCATGGAATCTATAATCATATCTATCTTACTGGAACATCAAAAGATGCTCACACGACTCGAAAGGATGTTAGAAGATGAAAGGATGGATATTGGACATTTATCCCGATTGGAAAAGGGAGAAGATGGTCCTCTGGATGAGGACTAAAGATAAGACCTATAAAGTATTTGAAGAGTTCGATCCAGTATTCTATGTAAAAACTCCAGATGGAGATTATGGATATATCAAAGAGTTCTATCAAGAGATGGGATTCGAGACCAGCTTTGTTCGAAGAAAAATATCCATACAAAAAAGAACGAAAAAAGAGGTTTTGAAGATATCGCCTGGTAAGGTGTTCGATCCTAGAAGACAAGCAAATGCTTTACATTTTTTTAATGGATATGAGGATTACCAGTTCTACAATGTAGATATACCGCTGGATCAGAGATATATGATAGAAAAAGATATACGGCCATTCTCTTTGATCGAAAAGAATAACGGTTGGCAGGAATTAGAGAAACACTCAGAGCTCCACTATTCACTACCATCTCTGAGAAGGTTAGCTTTATCTATTAAATTCGAAAGCGACGGTATCCCAACTATGGATGACAAAATATCGTCGATAATCGTAGATGATGAGTTTATAGAGGGGGATGAATATGAGATGATCAAAACACTCGATAAAGAGATTGCAATCAGAGATGCGGACATCATCTTGACTTCTGATGGCGATTCATTTCTGATACCTTATCTATTCCATCGAGCTAAAGTGAATGATGAGAACCTAAAGCTGGGAAGAGAGAGGTCTATACATGCGCCCCGTCAAGGATCTTCTTATGCATCATATGGCAGGGTCATCTATAGACCCCCATCTTATCGGTTAAAGGGAAGGATACACATCGATTCACGGAACTCTTTTTTATTCAGGGAAGGAGGTATTGATGGCCTTATAGAGATCTCACGGCTATCCAAAATACCAATTCAAAAACTCGCGCGAAGGAGTCCAGGAAGTGCCATCGATGCCATGGAACTAGAGCAAGCGATGAAGGATGGATATCTCATCCCGTGGAAAAAGAACATATCGGAGCGGTTCAAAAGTGCTAGGCAACTGTTGAAAGCCGATAGAGGTGGGCATATCTTCGAACCTAACATGGGGATCCATTTCAAGGTTCTTAAATTGGATTTTGCTAGTATGTACCCGTCAATAATAGATAAGTACAATTTATCA
This sequence comes from Thermoplasmata archaeon, assembly GCA_003551065.1. Taxonomy (GTDB): domain Archaea; phylum Thermoplasmatota; class Thermoplasmata; order Halarchaeoplasmatales; family Halarchaeoplasmataceae; genus Saliniplasma. Next base: position 7,529 of record PULU01000051.1, read on the forward strand.
CCTGAGACTATCGGATGTTATTGTGGAGAATTCCATGAAGTCCCTGAGCTGGGCTATAAGGTGTGCGACCGTCGACGTGGTTTGATACCGAAAGTCGTTTCACCGCTGATCCAACGGCGGCAGAGATACAAGGAGATGAAGACTGAGAACGAGAGTTTTTCTAAGCGAGCCGATACGCTGAAATGGTTGTTAGTTACGTGTTTCGGATACACAGGCTATAAAAAAGCTAGATTCAGCAATATAGAAGTCCACGAGAGTGTTACAGCTTATGGTAGAGATATCCTGATAACCGCTGCTGATATGGCTCAAGATATGGGTTACAGTTTGATCCACGGCATAGTCGATTCTCTTTGGTTGAAAGGTGATAGAGAAAAATTAGATGATCTGATTGAAGATGTAGAAAAGGAAACAGGTATTTTACTCGAAAAAGAAGGGGTTTACAGATGGATCGTTTTCCTTCCAAGTAAATCGGACGGTTTGGGAGTGGCTAACCGGTACTATGGAGTTTTAGATGGTGAAATTGAGATGCGAGGTATACATGCTAGACGTAAAGATACTCCGAGATTCTTTAAAAAAGTTCAGAGAAAATCACTGGAATTTTTGAAAGATGCGAATAGTATGATCGAATTGGAAGAAAGAGTAGAAAATGTTATAAAAATATTAAAGAAAGATTTCATCCGTTTGAAAAAAGAAGAAGTCGATTTTAAAGAACTATATTTTTCTAAAACGATTTCTAAAAAAGCTGAGGATTACCGTAATCTCATCGGAACAAAAGCAGCCCTACTTCAATATAAAGATGACAGTATCTCAGTTCATCCTGGAGAATCTGTTAGATATATAGTTACAGATCAAAAAAGTAAAGATTATCGAAAAAAAGTTAAGGTCGAAGGCAGGAACGTAGAACATTATGATCTATACTTCTATCTGAAGTACTTTTACCGGGTGGTAGATGAGATATTGTCTCCTTTTGGTTATGATGAAAAGAGAATAGAGAAAAAGATGAAGCAGTTGAAGGTTTAGGTTAAAGATATTCACTTTTACCAACCTCCCCTCTATAAACAGTTAAATCTATTCTTTGAATGTTAAAATAGTGAGACGATGAGTAAAGAATGTAAATCGTGTGATAGGGAGATGGTACCTAGGGAAGGATGTTGGTTATGTCCCGTATGCGGTGACTCTGAATGTAGTTGATGTTATTTTTTATGCGTTATAAAGCTTTATTATTATTAAAACTTTCAAACACATACCGATTTGGTCTAGTAAGATATTCAGAGAGCCACCGGAGGGATTTGAACCCCCGACCTGCTGATTACAAGTCAGCCGCTCTGCCGAACTAAGCTACGGTGGCATAGTGATATTCAAGCAAGAAAGAGACCTATGAAATAAATTTTCCGG
>PULU01000078.1 GCA_003551065.1 Thermoplasmata archaeon
GTCAGTTAATATGCTTAAAACAGAAGATAAAGTATTACTTGCAAGCGGTTCAGTTGATAATGACATAAGATTATTTGATATAACAGATACAGAAGATATAAAATTAATTGATGTATTAACGGGAGAAGATATAGGTCACTCGAGTAATGTTTGGTCAGTCAATATGCTTAAAACAGAGGATAAATTATTACTTGCAAGCGGTTCACTTGATAATGACATAAGATTATTTAAACTAATGGACATTGAAGTCATCATAGCTCTGACTGGCGGTTACGGCGGTGTTCGTGCAGGATACCGTGGGTTGTTTGGTTACTAATAGGAGTTTATCAAGAGGAGGTGAAAGTGCATGACAGACCAGATTAGAGTTCCGAAGAAGATTGGACACGCAGAAGGTGGGGGCAACTTGCCGAAACTGGACGACATCTTGGGCAACTTGGCAGACGGGCTGAAAGAGATTTATGATGAAATTGACGACCTTAACCCAGCGAAAAGACCTCTTATTAATTCCAGCGACGAATATATCAACGTAAAAGAAACTACTCCCGAAGATGGCGCAGAGGACGTAACTGAAGGCGACAATATTGAAGTTACTTTTGACAGGGAAGTTCAGTTTGCGGTGAGCGAAGGCGAAACTGAGAGCGCAGTTAAGATTCATGATGATGATGACGACTCGGAGCATACTGTAGATGAAGTGAACATTGTTGAGGTCAGTGGTGAAGATGTGAAGTTGGAAATCGTTCCTGACGGCGACCTTAGCTCGAACTCCAATCACACCGTTACTATACCAACGGACGCTGTGGTTGGGAAGGAGGACAAGTTGGGCTTGAAAGAGGATTACAAGTTCAGCTTTAAAACTGGTGATTAAAGATAATCATTGGCAATCGTCTTTAGAAGGGAGGGGATAGAATGCCAGAGCGCCTTGATAAAGGTTCGCTTGATAAAGTGTTGGAGAAGGTTCGCAATGCTGCTGAGAAGAAATTAGGCAGACCTTTGGAAGAAGACGAAGCTCCAACTCCTACTTGGATAGAGAGGGTCTTTCCTGATGCTGTGATAATGTCATGTTGTAAAGGAGAAGACCAAGACGTTTACGAAGTTCCATATACTATGCTCAACAATGAAGTTGTAATCGGAACACCGCAGGAAGTTGAGAAGGCTTATGTTGAGAAGAAGGCATTTAAGCATTTCGGACCCGAAGTATCCGGCCCTATAGTGATGAAGGACGAAGAACAGCAAATCGCTTATTCTGCTGTTTTAGTTCCGGGTGAGAAAGACAAAGACGGAGAAGCGGTTTCCAAATCGCAAATAGAAAGGGCTTGTCATGAGTTCCTTGAGAATTACCAAAATATAGACCTTGAACACTCATTGAACAACGTGGCTACGCCTGTGGAAAACTACTTATTACCGCAAGAGATGTCGGTTAAAGGCATAGATGGAACGGAGATGGTTCTTCCCAAAGGCACTTGGATTCTTGGGAGCAAGGTTCAAGATGATGCAACTTGGGAAGCCGTCAAGAACGGTGAGCTTACAGGACATTCTGTTATGGGAGTTCGCCGCAACAATCTCGAAATAGCTACCAAGAACGGAGATTCTAGTATCGTTTTGAAGAAGACGCTTCTGAATGACCTCGGAGATGATTGGGTACCCGCCGCGGTTTCTATGGTAGCGAACCCTGCTGTTCCCAAAGCAAAGTTCTTCGCTTTAAAATCTGAACATAGTCCATCAACGGATAACCCCAAAGACCCTGCCTTGATTAATGAGGTAGAAAAACAGGATAACGCCAAGAAGGGCTTGGGTCAGAGAATCGCTGAAGCATTGGGCTTCGGTGGTGAAAGCAAAGATACTTCTGTCAAAGAAGGTCGTGTCTTATCTGCCGAAAACGCCGAAAAACTTCAATGGGCAGAAGCGTTGCTCAAAGAAATTTTAAGGCAAGCAGGAGTCGAAGAAGCTAGCTTGGAATCTTTGGAGCTTGGAGAGAAAAGCGAGAAAGGCGAGAAAGGAGGTCAAGAAGAAATGACCAATGAAGAACTGCAACAAGCAGTAAAGCAAGCAATTCAGCCGTTGGAAGAAAGGTTGGAGAGCTTGGAGAATAGTTTGAAGTCGGAAGAGGAAGAAGCTGAAGAAACTCAAACCGAAGATGCTGATTCCGAAGATACTGAAGATACCGAAGATGAAGGTTCTGCCCTTGAGCAGAAAATAAATGACTTGTATGAGGAAGTTTCCAACCTTGCAGGTCAGAAGAACACAGCTTCCAAGTCCATCAAAGGTCAGGACGGAGAACAACCTCCTGAGCGAAAAGGGCCGAGTGGTCGTGATGGGTTTGGTCGTAAGGTAAGAAGTTAAACTTTATTAATGAATGAAAGGAGAGGGGAATAAATATGTCTACCGAAAAAATATTAGCTAAACTTGATAGTGCTTTCAAAAGCATTGTCGATGTAAGCGAACTTAATGAAGGCATTTTGCAAACCGCTAAGTTTGATGCTTTTGTTGATGCAATGCAGAAGCGTACCAGGGTTATTCCTGATGCTCGCTTCTTGGAAATGGAAGCCCACAAACAGGAGATTGACCGCGTTGGGTTTGTGGATAGGGTGCTGTCGAAAGGTATTAAAGGTGATGGTTCAACGGAGGGAAGCGATTCGTGGAAGAATCCTACCATTAACTCCAATAAGCTGATTGCCCAAGAACTTCGCGGGCAGGTTGCTTTGACCGATAGGGCACTTCGGCGCAATATTGAACGGGGTGACTTTGAAGACCATCTCGTAAACCTCTTTGGCGAGGCAGCAGGTCGCGACTTCGAGGAATGGGCTATACTGGCTAACGAGGACGACTTGACTGATGCAGGTATTCTGGAAATGACTGACGGTTGGGCAAAGCTCGCAGGTAATCATGTATTCGGACAGGGCTCAAATAGCTTTGACCCAGATAACCCCGAAGAAATCTTTGACGCTTTGCTTGATGCAGTTGGGAAAGAATATCTCGTTGACCGTAGTGAATGGCGCTTCTATGTGCCTTATGAAGTTGAGGACGGTTATCGTGACAGCCTCAAAGCTCGTGGAACAGCACTCGGTGATACTGCTCAAACTACCGCAGACCAGCTTGTTTACAAAGGAATCCCAGTCGTATATGTTCCATTGATTGACCGTTCCAAACAACCTGACGAGACGGGAACTGAAAAAGGTGTTGGTCGTATTGCCATGCTTCAACACCCCGATAACATGGTCTGGGGCGTATTCCATGAGGTTAACATTGAACGCTATCGTAATGCCCAAGAACGGAGAACCGAGTTCTATCTGACTATTGAGTGTGATGCGCATTACGAAGATGAAGATGGCGCAGCTACCGCGTTCTTGGACAAAGAAAGCGTTTCGTAAACTGTTAGCCAAAGGAGGTTAGTCAGTTGCTATCAGGTGAAGTTTACAACAAATCGAATAATAACGTTAGCGCGGGGGGACGTATATTCCCTCCGCGCCAAACCATAACTGTTACCTTGTCGGACAAAATGTGGCGAGAAGTGCGAGGCAAGCGGAAACTGGAAGTCGTATTTTCAGACCACTTGGAAGTCTTTGGAGTTGAACCTGAAGAATCAAACAAAGTTGAAAACGAAGAAGTTTCCTGCCCGTACTGTAATGAATATTCTGGAACAACTCAAAGAGGTCTTACCATGCACATTAGGAGCAAGCATCCTGACAAGGTTGAATAGGGGAATTAACCATGAAAACTAAGGTTAAAAATTTAAGCAAAAACCCTATATTCGTATCGGATAGGATAGTTCCGCCTGAGTCGGTTCGAGTGTTGAATATCAGCGAGCAACAGGCGAAAGATAACAACCTTGTTGTTCTTGGTAACAATGTTGAAAAAGTTGATGACAACTCCTGTCAGTTTTGTGGTAAATCCTTTAAAAGTCCAGCGGGGTTAGCTTCGCATATTAGGTTTAAACACCCAAAGGAGAGTGAGAGCGATGAGTGAAAACAACGAACAATATTATAGCTCTCCTGAAACCGTCATAAATTATACAGGCGTTCACCCTGAAGATTTGGGGCTTGACGACCAAGCTGAACTGGAAGATACGATTCGAGGTTGGCTGGTTGACATCAAAGATTTGATTGACCAAGACCGCAATCGTGATTTCCACAAAGAAGTAGAAAATGGTCGTTGGGAGAAAGTTCCGCCTGCCATTGATTCTATTGCCTTGAAAATGGCTTCCAATATGGTTGCCCAAGCAATAACGAGGCGCGATACTCCAATCATCAAAATAGGTGAATACGCTGTTAGGATGGTTGAGGATAAAGTTTTTACCTCAAATATAAAAGACGAGTTGAAACGGTTTCCCTATAAGCCCGAAATATCTTTCGTTATTCCGAAGGAAAGCGAGGGAGAATAATGGACTTTCAGTTTGAATATAACATGGAAGGCGTTGAAAAGTTAACCGAACAAGGGCTGAACGCTGCCAAGCGAGCACTCGAATTGGCGGCGGAGGAAGTTTGGGGCAACTTACGCCGTTATTCTCCTGTCGATACTGGAAGGTTGTCGGGGAGCTGGGCTTTAAACCGCAGGGGTGATTTTGAACACGTCATATCAACTGATGTGGAATATGCCGAAGCTCAACAAACTGGCGTCGAAGGCCCGATAAAGCCAACATCAGCTTCATGTTTAAAGTTTTACTGGGATGTTGTTGGCAACATGACAGTTTGGAAAGGTGATTTAGGTTCTGCCCAAGAAATGGCGAGCTTTGCAAGCTGGGCTAAGTCACTGGGCTTCACGCCGATATTCGCATGGCCTCAAGGATTTCCACCGCACAAGCCAGACGGTTCAACGCCTTACGTGGATTACTGCATAGACCGAGCCGAACAGCGAACCCAAGAGTTTGTTCAACGTGCCTTGAATGAGGTGATGTAATGTATTTAGATGAAGTGCTTGATGAAATCGAACAGGCTTATGTCAATGTAATTCAAGATGCGGTTGACAACTCTGGCGACCCTTATTTATCTCTGATTAAGCAAGTAATTCGTGGAGATAAGGTGAGAGGTCAACCCAGATTGCCCGCGCTTTGGATTTTCTCTGACGACCCCGAACAAACTCACGAGCCAACAACTCGGCGTGAAAAGTGGGTTATTCCAGTTCACTTGGCAGTAGTTATAATGAACAGCGAAGACCCGCAAGCGGGATATCACGAAGCAACTGCCTTCGTATGTCGCGCTCGTTCTTTCATTTTGAAGAACAGTCGCACTTTGGGATTACGTGATTATGTTCAAGATACCGTATCGCAAAGGATAATTAAAGGTCGTCCTGAATTATCAGACGGTAAACGCCATGCCGCGACAGCGGTAATGCGAACTACATTTATTATTGAGGAGGGATTCTAATGGGAGTTTTAAGATACGCTGGGTTCGCTGAAGAAAGCGAGTTTGCACCCGAAAGTCCGCCTGATGCACAGTTCCATGTGGATAAAACATCTTCAAGTTTGGACACGCCCAGCGATGTTCAAATGATTTATGGTGGCGGTTTGAGCAGAAACGCTTTGCGCCACACTCCCGGCTACTACGCTCCTACTGGCAATGTTGCTTATGGAGCAGACATCAACACTTTAGTCCATATGTTGAAATGGGTTTTGGGTGGGTATGAGTTTGAAGAAGATTATAGCACAGTTGAAGTTACTGACGACAACGATACCATCAAAGTAATTGGAGAGGACAACAAGTTTGAAGTAGATAGCGACGCTAACGGCAACAAGTTTGAGTTTGCAGTTCCCAAAGGTGCTAAGATTGAAGTGTCTGGGTTTGATAACAGCGATAACAACGGAACATTTACAGTTAAAGAAGCGACCAGAGAATATATTAAAGTTGAGGAAGAAGACCTTGTAGATGAAGATGCAGGAGAGTCTGTAAGCATTGATTCTAAGAAGAATCTGCACGAAATCTATGGAACAACCGAAAGGATTTTGCCTTCGTTTACAACGAGGTTGGGGAAAGACCACTTTGAGCACGTTTTCGTTGGTTGCACGATAAACTCTTTGCAGTTGGAGGTTGAAGGTGAATTTGCTACCCTTACCGCAGAAGTTGTGTCGGCGAAGGATTCCAAAAGCGACATAAAAGAAACTGGGCATAAGATACCAACGCCTTATCTGCTTGCTTTTCACAATGTTACCGTTACCTTGACCGATTCCGAAACAGGGCAATTCGTTGAACCGAATCAGGTTAAATCTTTGAGCTTAGGCGTCAACAACAATGTTGGAGAAGATTCGGGTCGGGCACTCGGCAAGCGCCACCCTGTTCGCCTTGTTGCGGGAGAAAGAGAGGTAACTGCTGACATGAACCTGTTTTATCAAGATACCAAAGCGATAGAACAATTCTGGGGAGCAGAAGATGGCCCTGCCTATACAGGTGGAAAAGAATTTAGCGTTGACATCTCGATTGATTCCAGCCCGTATGGAAGTGTAAACATCTATCTTCCAGCTTGTATTTTTACGAACGTTGATACCCAACCTTCTGGTCGTGATGAGCTTGAGCAAAGCGTTGCAGTTCGTTCCTTTGTTGCAGAGCGAGAATTAACTGTTACTGGCGATACGCAGCTTACTGATGTTGTCATTGATATCGAAAACTATCACAAGGAGGTTGAGGCAGACTAATGAAATTTGATGAGCTTCAAAAGAAAATAGAGTTGGGCAAAGATAATGTTCAACAAGTTTATATCGAAGCATTGGAGGACTATGTTCCGATTAGGGAGCTTACCAAAAAAGAGCTTGTAGAATTGTCTGCCAAAGCAACCGAGCATATCAACGTTGAGTTCGATAAAGATGGCAACCCAACAATGAGCCTTACAATGTCGGAACTTACCAAGAACGAAGCAAAGGTTGACGCTAAAGCTGTGATTTATGGACTTGAAGTTGAGGGCAAAGGGAAGCTGACCGTTGATTATGTCCTTGATAACTGGAAGTCGTCTGCTGTTGAGGAGATTGCTCAGGCAATTTATAATATTACAGGCGAGAACCCAAAAGAATCTGTTAAGAAGAACAAAAAGAACAAAACAATATCCGAGGTAGAAGGAGATTCTTTTCGTACCCAGTGATGATGATATTCGAGATTTCGTTTGGACACAGCCCGGACAGGAAATTTTAGCACTCGATATGCAAGGATATAAACTCGCTTTAACTCAAGGAGAGTTAACACCAATCCAATCTAAGTTTATCCTAATCGGCAATAAAGAGGTAAAAGAACAGCAACAGCAGGGTCAATCAAAGGGCAAGCTACCCTTGACAGGAAACCCAGGGAAATCATCAGACAAGATGGCAGTAAAACAAATGATGAAAGGATTGAAAAGATAATGGCATCAGGCGTAATGGAAATTTTAATAAAAGCTAAAGACCAAGCTTCTGATGTCATGGAAAGCATCGGAGATGCTGGCTCGTCTGCGGCGCAGAAGCTCGAAGATAATTGGCTTGCAGTTACCGTAGCGGGCGCAGCTTTAGGGGCTGGAACCGAAGCTATGGCTCGGAAACAAGCTGACCTTACTGATGCTACAACTCGTGTTTCCAACGCTACCAGTATGAATGAAGATGAAACCCGCGAATTGGTTTCCAGTTTAACAGACGCTACGCTTGCCCATGACGAAGCACTTGAGATAATGCACCAAGGACAACAGCAAGGTTTGGAAAGTGAAGAACAACTTGCGGATTATGTCAAAATGTGGGATACGGTCGGAGATGCTACAGGCGAAAACGCTGAAAGGTTAGCTGAAGCTTCTGCAGGGCTTCGCGCTATGGGCATTGATGCAGAAGACCAAGGCGAAGCTATGGACGCTTTGGGTCATGTTTTTGAAAATACCTCTATGGATGTTAGTGATTTTTTACAGATGTCAGAGCGTATTGGTCCAGAACTAAACGAGATGGGAATGGATGTTAACGATACCGCCGCGATAATGACCCATTTAGACGAAAAATTTGGTTCTTCGCGGGTCGCTCAACAAGAGTTTAGAAAAGCAGTTAACGAATCTGAAGGCGACATGGATAAGATGCGTGAACAGCTAGGTCTTTCTAAAGACGAAATGGAAAAATACTTAGGCGAGGTTGATGGTGGTAGCGAGATTTTAGAGAAGAACGCTGAAGCCCACGCGGACACTCGAACCTTTATGCAAGACCTGCAACACTCCGCCGAAGATTTGCAATACAGATATGGTGATTTGGTAGGGAGCGTTGGCGATTTAGCTCCGTTGATGATGGCTCTCGGTCCCGCCACAAAAGTAATCTCTGTAGCTAAAATAGGGCTGTCAAAAGCTTCTACAGTTTTAACCGCAGGATTATGGAAGCAAGCCGCCGCGACTTGGGCTGCCTTAGCTCCTAAACTTGCGATAATTGCTGTTATCGCTTTGGTGGTCGCCGCGGTTTGGTATCTATGGAATAACTGGGAAGATGTTATGGATTGGCTTTCCAACGCAACAAAGGCGGTTGGTGAGTTTATTGTTGGTGTTTGGGAGTCGATAATTGACTTCTTCCGCGAGCTACCGGGACGAATATGGGAGTTCATAACTGATTTGGTGGAAGGTATCAGTAATATCTTTAAGGACTACCACCCGATAGGATTGATTATTCAACATTGGGACGAGATTGTAGACTTCTTCCGCGAGATACCGGGACGAATATGGGAGTTCATAACTGATTTGATGGAAGGTATCTGGAATACCTTTAAGGACGAGCACCCGATAGGATTGATTATTCAACATTGGGACGAGATTGTAGACTTCTTCCGCGAGATACCGGGACGAATATGGGAGTTCATAACTGATTTGATGGAAGGTA
>PULU01000140.1 GCA_003551065.1 Thermoplasmata archaeon
AAAAGAAAAGCCACGGTAACTTTTCATGATCCCTGTAAATTGGTTAATGGATTAGATAGAAAAGAAAGCATGAAAAGAGTGCTCGAGAGCATGGGTCTATCCGTTAAAGTTCCTAGAAGGCACGGTGGGAAAACGTTCTGCTGCGGATACGGAGGATCTACCGTATCTAGGTTGAATGAAGATCTGTCTTACGAGATAAGTAGAGAACGGCTTAATGAATTGAAACAGGAATCGGATAAAATCATCACAAGCTGCCCTACCTGTAAGAAGGCCTTCGATGATGACGATGACGTGAACGTTTACGATATCGGAGAGCTGCTTTATGAGGTACTGTGAGGTAGATATATGAGACTCTCCCAGAAAGTCAAAAAAGTATTGGATAAATATCCATACGATATATCTTTTATAGTAGACGGTGGGATAGTATTTCTAGAAGGTAAGGTCGAAAAACATCATGAATGGGTCGAGATAGGGTTGAAGGTCGGTCAAATAAAAGGTGTTGAGGGAGTCGTTAATGATCTATCATGGGAAGGAAAGAAACGATCCAAAGTGGAAAGACCAGAAACCGAAATTGACAATAAATTAGGAGCCCACGAAATCGTCATTATAGGCGGAGGTATAATCGGTTGTTCTATCGCTAGAGAACTCTCCAAGTACCGATGTGACGTTGCACTGGTCGAAAAAGGACCAGACGTTGCCATGGGTCAGACCAGGGCCAACAATGGCATGGTACATCCCGGGATATCGCCTTCGAAGAACACGTTGAAACGGAGACTGAATGTGCTCGGAAATGCCATGTACGATGAATTGTGTGATGAGCTTAACGTTCCTTTTAAAAGAGTAGGTAGTCTTATATTGATCACTCCTAGAACTTTGGAAGGATATCGAAGATACTTACCCGGTCCACTCTATAATATTTTTCTAAAATACTTACTACCATGGATGGTGAAAAAGAAAGGTCAACGGAACGGGGTAAAAGGTATAGAGATATTGAAAGGAAGTGAGATATTTGAGTACGAAAGTGTATTGATAGATGATGTCATATCAGTAGTCAAGATCCCATCAACTGGAATCGTGGATCCGTATGCATTGACTATAGCTCTTTATGAGAATGCTAAGAAGAACGGAGTGAAGTTTTATCTAAATACCGAGGTCGTTGATTTCAAAAAAGATAAAAAATCCATCGAACAGATATTGACTGACCGGGGAACGATCGCCTGTGAACACGTTGTCAACGCTGCTGGCCTTTATTCTGATGAGATCGCGGATATGGCTGGTTCTAGGGAGTTCACCATACATCCTAGGAAGGGTGTGGAACTGCTTTACAACAAAAGGTTGGAGGATAAAGTAGATCACTGTTTAGCCGAGCTGAAGATACCATCCCATCCCACCAGCAAAGGTGGCGGGATCAATCCCACCGTCCATGGCAACATTATATGGGGACCGACGGCTGTAGAAGTAGAGAGTAAAGAGGATACCTCGGTTGAAAAAGAGACCATACACGAGATCATGGAACGTTACTCATCTATATTACCTGATTTCCCTAAAACAGAATTCATCCGATATTTTGCCGGGGTTAGAGCTGCCTCATTCACTGAGGATTTCATAATAAGGGCAGCGAAAGAAGTTGAAAACATGCTGCATGTAGCAGCTATCCAATCACCGGGTGTAGCCTCTGCCCCGGCCGTAGCAGAACATTCTGTAGATTTATTGAAAGAGATGGGTGTAGTTCTTCGACCGAATGAAAATTTTGAACCTGACAGGGACCCTATCGACCGTGCAGCGGATATGGATGAGAACGAATTGAAAAGAAGGATAGGAAAGGATGGAAGATGGGGCAACATCGTCTGTACGTGTGAGATGGTCTCTGAAGCCGAGATAGTCCAGGCCATCGACAGGGGTGCGGAGAGTTTTGATGCCGTCAAAAGGCGCACTCGAGCCGGGATGGGAGAGTGCCAGGAAAGTTACTGTTTACTTAGGATAGCCGAGATAATATCTGAAGAATTGGACGTCCCTTTGAACGAAGTGAAAAAAGAATGGGATGAGAGTGAATTTTTTAACGGAATCGTCAGAGGTGAGGAGCAATGATAGATGTGGTAGTGGTGGGTGGTGGCCCATCCGGTTTAGCAGCAGCATCTGAGTTGGGAGCTATGGGTCACGACGTTCTCCTTTTGGAGAGAGAGGACGAACTGGGAGGGTTACTGAACCAGTGTATTCATGACGGATTTGGTACTATCCTTTTCAGCGAATCCCTTTCTGGTCCAGAATTTGCGGATATCTTCATGAATAGGATCGAAAGAGCGGGTGTAAAGGTCAGGTTAGAAACGTACATGAGGTCTGTAGAGAAGATAGAGGATCACTTCGTTATCTCCACCGTGACTCCCGAGGGTGTAGAAACTTTCGAGTCCAGAGCTCTAGTCTATGCCATAGGATGCAGAGAAAGGAACAGGTTCGAGATCGAGATCGGAGGGACGAGACCCGCCGGTGTTTTTACCGCCGGTACCGTTCAACGTCTGGTGAATCTTTACGGTTTCCTACCCGGAAAGCAACCAGTGATAGTCGGAGGGGGAGACGTAGGTATGATCGTTGCCCGACACCTGTATCTCGAGGGAGTAGAATCCCTGCTCATGGTATATCCTGAAGATTTCTTCAGCGGATTGCCCAGGAACGCCCAGCAGTGTGTTTTAGATCTCGATATACCTTACAAGCCCAGGACAACTGTAAAAAGGATATTTGGTGATAAGAAAGTTAAAGCCGTCGAGCTGGTAGAAGTCGATAAGGATTGGAACATGATAGAAGGAACGGAGAAGATATACAGTTGTGATTCAGTCATACTATCTGTGGGGCTGGTGCCTTATTCAGAGAAGGTTGAAGAGCTGGGTGCGGAGATAGACCCTGCCACCGGCGGTCCCGTGATCAACGAACACTTTGAAACAACGGTGGATGGCGTATTTTCAGTAGGTAACTTGATCCAGATCTTTGATTACGTAGATGATGCCGTCAAGAGTTCTTATACAGCAGCTGAAGGTGTGGATAGGTTTTTGAAAGGTTCTTTCGATAAAACCAGATCACATACTGTTCTGAATCCCGGTGAACATGTAAAGACGGTCACACCTCAACGAATAGAGTATGAGGGGAAGGATGAGATCACTTTATTTTTCAGACCAGGTGTAGAAAAGGAGAACGTTGAAGTCAGACTTCTAGGTAAAAACGGGATCCTAAAAAGTTTTAAAAAGAGATACGTACGCCCCTCGACATTGGAGGACATCAAGATCCCAAAGAGCGTTTTAAGTGGTAACCCGGAGGTGGTCATCGATGTCAGATGATAAAACGTCGTTGTGTATAAGATGTCCAAAAGGATGCAGATTGACTTTATTGACAGGTGAAGATATCAAGATAAAAGGTCACCAATGCAAGATCGGTGAGGAATACGGGAAAAAAGAGGCCATCGAGCCGGAAAGAGTCGTTCCCACAACAGTTAAAATACTCGGTGCTAAATGGCCTAGACTCCCTGTCAGGACCGAAAAAGGAGTACCTTTAGATAAGATAGAAGAGGTGATCGATGAGTTGAGAGATCTTGAGATAAATGCTCCTGTCAAGAAAGGTGATATCATAGTTAAAAATGTAGCCGACACGTCTGTAGATATCATCTCGGAAAGGGATATGGAGGTCAAAAGATGACCGGCTATTTCATAGTACTGGACGTTGGAACTACAAATATCAAAGGGATAGCCTTCTCTGAAGACGGTGAGATATTGAAAAGCAGGAGTGTTAGAACTGAACCCATTTTTCCTAAACAGGGTTGGGTTGAACAAGACCCACGGAAGATCATGGATGCAGTTTATGCTCTTTTAGATCATATGATCGACAAGTTAGGTAAACCTCTTGGGGTCGGCATGACCAATCAGCGCAGCAGTTCTGTCGTCTGGGGAAAAAAATCCGGTGAACCACTCTATAATGTGATCACCTGGCAGGATACTAGAACAGAGCACCTGGTAGAAGAATACAAATCCAAGTCCATGGTCAAGTTCGGTAGATTCTTGGGTGACATGGTCAACGGTATCGCTAAACTGATCCCCGGGGTAAAAGGCACAGAACGTGGAGCATACCTAGCAAATCTTAGCTACGTGAGTTTCGGTACTAATCACACCTCGATGCATCTTAGATGGATGATGAACAATGTGGAGAAGGTAAGGGTCGGTGTAGAGAAGGGTACAGCTTTGTTCGGAACTTTGGACACTTGGATAGCATGGAACCTGACTGGAAGACATGTGACCGATTATACTAATGCATCAGCTACAGGTCTTTTTGATCCGTTCTATCTGAAATGGAGCGACAACGTACTCGATATCGTCGATATCCCTAGAGATATACTGCCTGAGATCGTTTCCAATGATGAAGAGATAGGTATGGTAAAAGGTTACGATATCCCTTTATTGACCATGATAGCCGACCAGCAGGCATCCCTGTACATGAGTGGAGTGGAGAGTGGTGTTGTTAATATGACCAACGGCACGGGTAGTTTTATCGATATCTTGGTCGGGGATAAAGCAGTACCAGGAGATATAGGCATATATCCCATGGTCGCCCTCAGCAGTAGAGAAAAGGTCCTTTATCTCCTTGAAGGATTCATCAATTCAACTGGATCTGCCGTTGATTGGATGAAAAACATAGGTCTTATCCAGGAATACTCGGATATAGACGAAGCATGTGAAAAGTCAAGATGTGAACTCGTATTCATACCTGCACTATCAGGCTTAGCTACACCTTATGAGAGACCTGAGATAAAGGGTAATATAATGAACATAACCTTGGACACCTCGAAAGAAGATATCGTCAATGGGATGATGACAGGTCTTTCTATGAGGAGTGTGGAGGTCATCGAGTCTTTGGAAAGAGTTTCTAAAGTCAAAGTAGATAGGATCCTGGCAGACGGTGGAGCTTCAAGTATAGATGGATTCCTCCAGATGACCGCCGATCTATCCGGTAAAAGATTGGAACGCCCTAGGATATTGAACGGTTCCGCATACGGAACTTACATGTTGGCAAAGTGTGTCCATGAAGGAAAGGATATCATCGAGGGATGGAAAAAACCCGAGATGGACAAGATCTTCAGACCCGGTAAAAAGGACTATGGTGATATCAGGAAGGATTGGCAAACGAGATTGGATGCGGCTATGCGCAAAAAGTGAGCTGAGATTTTTATATTTATCTCCATGGATGATCGATTCATTATATATGTATTTGAAGATCGATGCCGTATAATAAACCATAATTTTATAAATTACTCAACCTGTATCAAAGATAGATGTGTCTATACTGCGCACTCAAATTCATCGGTATAGGAGGATCAATTTATTTGATAAACCATCTAGCCCAGATTTTTAGGTGTAAATATTGTATAGATGAAGGGTCAACCTGTTCCCATGAGGATTTAGAAGTGAAAAAGGAGGATGCTACCTCCAAAAGAGCTTAGCATGGACCCAATATCATCATATTTTATTACGGATCATCTCTAAGATGTTCATCGGCAAATGAGAAGTCCTCATCGTCTGATCTAAAGAGTTCTTTTTCTTTATCGGTTGATCTTCTTACTACGAATTCGCAGCAGTCATCTCCTGCTGGCATGGCTTTTTTATGTACTTGGATATAATCTTCATCGAAACCCATGTATTTTGCTGGATCTACGTAGCAGTACAGTTTCCCTAGTTCTTCTTCACCGTATCCCCTCCACAATTTTCCCATGGTACATCCATAGAGTTTGGTTGAATCTTCGGTTTCTTCTAGATGGGAGTGCATTCCGAATCTTGGGATCCTTAATGCCTCGCCTTCACTGAAGTTCTCTGGGATCGGTTCTAATCCCTTTTCTTCTATCTCTTCTCTCCTTTTTTCTCCTATCCATCGACCGTATCTTTTTATGGATTTTAATGCCAGTTCTTTCCCTCTTTCTTCACCTAATTCTTCAGTTATTGTTTTAGCGTAGGCTAGGTGAAGTAATGCTAATCGTTTACTGACCAATTCAACTTCCTTAGAAGCTGCTTCGATATCTATTTTCTCTTCAGTCATATTTCTAACTATGTCACTACTTTTTTAATACTTTTCTTAGATGTCTAAGGCACTATCTTCGTTCTTTTGAAAAGATATAATGGTGGAATACTGTCAAAAAAAGAGACTAGAGCTTGACTAGATTATTTTTTCTCCACACCAATGACATTTCTCCAAAGAGATTGAGATTGGTTTGGTACATGAGTCGCAAGTCCACCTCTCCTTTTCCTCTTTTAGCCAATCTTCGATTTCTCCAATTTTTATCCTTCTAAGATTTTCTATTAAGTCTTCTCCCTTTTCAAGATTTGTTATATACCATTTTGAAAATCTTTGACACCTGCGATAATCCTTACATTCATAGCAGTACATTATATCTCTACTTTCCAAACAGTGGATCATATCACAATTTTTTCCCCACTGGTCATCGCCGTCCCATCCTCCGTCTAAGACATTTTGACACCCATCACATCTTACATCTTCAGGATCACATTTATTTCTTTTAGCAATTTCTTCTCTCAATTCATCAGAGTCCTGGTATGCTCTGTATATTATACATGATCCACAGTAGTGTCCACATCTTCCAGCTAGATTTTTTTCTCGCATTATAATTTAAATGAATTACCAAGATATAAACATACCTGAACCCCTTTAACGGTGTTTGTACTGTATTTCAATCACGATAGTTATCTTATCACATTCGATGTTTCCTCAAAGTTCGACTACATACCATTTTTCTGAACTTTTTCTATTTTTTACGATCATCTCAGTTCCATTTTTGTTCTTGAAAGTGTCACCAATATAGAGTCCCATACCTTCGAATATAGATGGAAAGGCCTCATAACCTGGTTCCAAGTTCAACTTATCGGGAGTTAGTTTGACCATATTATCATAAAGCGAACTATTCTATTTTATTTCTTCCTCTGGTCTAACATATTATTTAAATCTGAGAGCTATCCGTATACATCTCCTACGATACTCGACTCTGCGAAGATCGTGGGAGTACCTCCAGTGTGCCAAAATATAACTGTACTTCCTTCTTGGATTTTACCTTTTTTGATGTTGTCCAACAGACCCGCCATGGCTTTAGCCGTGTAAGCGGGACCGAGTATTATCCCTTCTTCCCGGGCGAGTTCTTTCACAGCGTTGATCGACCCTTGATAAGGTATATCATAGCCAGGACCATAGTGATCTGTATCTATATCTATCTCATCTGGTGAGATTATTGCCCCATCGATGTTCAGTTTTTTAGAAACTTCCTTACTCGTTTCCGATATCTTTCCTTTCAATCCTGGGAATAAAGGTGCAACACTGAAAGGTAATATACCTACATCCGAACCGATTATCTTTTTACCCATCATCAATCCTGTATATGTCCCTCCGGTTCCTGTAGCATGTACTAAATAGTCTGGTGTTATTTTCATTTTCTTGAATTGACTATCTAACTCACCGAAAGCACGGATGAATCCAAGGGTACCAGTAGGATTGAACCCACCCGAGGGACAATTATAGACTCGATGCCCTTCTTTTTTCAGTTCATCTATCCTCTGTTGAGCGAGTTCCATAGCCGGTTCTAGGGTTTTACCAACATCTCCTAGATCATCGGTTATATGATGTATTTCAGCGTCCATCAACCTATCTAGATGAAGGTTTGCTCTGCTCTCTTTTGGTTCTTCATCACCTATCAGGTAAAGTACTGGTTCCAACCCATACTTTCTGCATGAAGCGGTGAGCTGTCTGCAGTGGTTGGATTGGAATCCTCCATATGTTACAATGTAGTCACAGTTTTCCTCAAGTGCCTCTGCGATTATGTATTCGAGTTTCCTAACTTTGTTCCCCCCGAATCCAGGTCCCGAAAGGTCATCTCTTTTTATATATAGATCGATATCATATTTTTCTGAGAGGTTGTGTAACCTTTGGAGTGGCGTGGGAAAAAAACCTATATCTACTCTAGGTACTGGATCAAGACATTTATCGATAGTGTTGGACATGATGACCATAATTGGATTTTAAAAGGGTTTTATAAAGGTTGGCTCAACATCATCAGTTTTTCTCTACTTTCATGTAAATCTCTACAATCCCAGTTCCTCATCTATATCCTTTAGTGCCTCGAGGGAGAGTTTTAAAAATTCATCTCGCCCAATCCCTATCTTTTTACAGTATAGGATACGGTCTCGATCGATATTCTTGGCAAAGGATGAATCATCGAACTTCTTTTCAACGGATTCCGGTCTAACTTCTTCCAATTTACTGTTCGGCATCACCAAGGCGGTAGCGACTATAAGTCCTGAGACTGCGTCAGCAGCTATCAAAGCGTTCTCCATATCGCTTTTTGGCTGGACTCCCGTATGTTTATGATTGTGAGATCTTATGGCCCTAAGAACGTCGTCTGGGACTTTTCCCTCCATCATCTCCGCAGAGATCAAAGCATGCTTTTCTGGGTTATCTTTTGTTTCTTCGTAATCCA
>PULU01000100.1 GCA_003551065.1 Thermoplasmata archaeon
GTTTACCTTCTAGACCTTCGATCTTTTTCATGAACTTCCTCATGTCACTCTTGATACGGAAAGCTTCAGTAGGAGTTGAGAAAACATATAGATCAGCTTTGGGTATGTTATCTGGTTCCAATTCGGAAGGTTTAAAGATCTTGGTTTTGACATCATCCTCTTTTAAAATTTTTGATAAGTGCTCTACTAATTTTTTTCCATGCCCGTATCTCGACCAATATATTATCACACATCTCATCATGTTCACCCGATACGATAAGTTTCTAAGAGTATTTAAACTTAGCTCGAGGGCTATGTTCAACAAATAAGATATATTTAGAGTGTGATGGGTATCGTATGTATAAGATAGCTATCATCGTTTTTCCAGATGCTGAGGAGCTAGATGTAGTCGGCCCTTATGAGACTATCGCATCTCTGGATAAAATTGAACCAGGTTCTGTGGAGGTGGATCTGATAGCTGAATCCCTTGAACCTGTGAAGTTTTTCAACGGCCTACGTGTTTTACCCGATAAGACATTTTTTTTAGATGAGCAGTACGATATACTGATAGTCCCAGGAGGAGATGGTAGGAAAGAAGCCATGTACGATGATACGGTACATGATTTCTTGAAAGAACAATCGGATGGTTTACTGTACATCTGCTCGGTCTGTACAGGTGCCTTCGTTCTAGCTGAAGCCGGTATTTTAGACGGGTTGAAGGCTACGACCCATAGATCAGCTTTGGAAGAACTGACTCACTCTTATCCTGAAATAACGGTGAAGGATGAAAGGGTTGTCAAGAATGAAACCGACCCGCAGGTCTGGACGGCAGCTGGGATCTCCTCTGGTATCGATCTAGCTCTAGAACTGATCGGTGAACTGTTCTCTGAAGAGGTCAGAGATACGGTAGCTAGACGGCTCGAATACCCTTATAACAGGTGATAGAAAAGTAAAAATCAGGTAAAGACGGTAAATATGATCATGGCCATCGGATTTCGAGATGTGAGATCGGAAGATTCTTTCATGATAACCAGGTGGAAAAGAGAACCATATATCAAGAAGATGGCCTTGGACCCCGATGAAGATATCAAAGAGGAAGACGAGGCCGAGGAGATCAAGAAGTATGTAGAGGGTGAAAAGGAAGGGGAGTACAAGATAGTCCAAGTGGATAAAACCGGGGATATAGGTTACATCAGAGTGGATTGGATGGACAGTAGGAAAAGCGTTGCTTGGCTGCGTTTTGTCATTGGGGAGCACAGAGGTGAGGGATACGGTAGGAAGTCGTTGAAAAAGTTCACCGACGATCTCTTCAACAGGGGGTGTGTTAGGATAGAGGCAGAAGTTTATAGGGATAACATCCCTTCACAGATGGTGTTGGAGAAGGTCGGATTCAAGAGGGAAGGGATAAAAAGGAAGGCACATTTTGATGGAGAAGACTATATCGACATCTATGTATATGGTAAGATAAGAGAAGACCTGTGAATGTGACAAACACAAATAGTTCTAAAGTTATTCTGGGATATAGTGGGTCTTTTTAGATGAACCGACCATCAAACATAAATCTCAGTTGAAGGTTATCGATTGAACAACAAGGATAGATAGCTCATGAAAGATGAAAACTATACGTTCCAGATAGGTCCCATCAGACCGCCAAACGAAGGTGGAGAGAGGTCTCTATTGTTGAGAACTACTCGTAACTGTTCCTGGAACAGATGTGTTTTCTGCCCCTTTTACGATGGAAAAAATTTTCAGATCAGAGAAGTTGAAGAAGTTAAAAACGATATAGATTCGATCAAAAAAATCAAAGATATTTTGACCGATGGTTCTAAAGAAGTTAATAAGGTGCCCTACAACTGTTTATCGGTGGTTTCTGGATGGATGAAGAGCGGTGAGAGGACGGTGTTCCTTCAGGATTCGAACTCCCTGATAATGCCTACGGATGAACTGGTCGAGATACTTGAGTATCTCAAGAGTTCCTTTCCCTCCATCGAGAGGATCACTTCCTATGCCAGGTCGGATACGATAGTTAGAAAAAAGGTGAGCGAGTTGAAAAAGATCAGAGATGCAGGATTGACAAGACTGCACGTGGGGTTGGAGAGTGGTGACGATGAAGTCCTTAAATTGGTTGAAAAAGGTGTCACGGCTGAACAGCATATAGATGGTGGGAAAAAAGCCAAGGAAGCTGGATTCGAACTCTCCGAGTACGTTATGCCCGGTTTGGGTGGGAAGAGATTTTCCAAAGACCATGCCCTGAACACCGCTAAAGTTCTGAACCAGATCGATCCAGACTACATCAGGGTGCGTCCTCTTTACGTTTATCCTGGGAGTGACATCTACAAGATGATAGAACAGGGTGAATTCCAGGTCAACTCCCCTCATGAGAGATTGGAAGAGATCAAGATCATAGTCGATGAACTCGACGTAGATTCAAAACTCTGCTTCGATCACAGTTGGAACAGCTGGAGGAACAAGGAAGGAGCGTTGCTTTTTGACATGGATTACGAGGGATACCGGTTACCAGCTGAGAAGAGTAGAATATTGAAGCTGGTAGAAGAGGGACTGGAAGTCGACGGATCTCGCCATCAAGGTCCTTTGTTCTAAAACCGAAAATTTAAACAGTGACCTGGTCTGCTTCTGGCGTATCATGAAGACCGATAAAATTCACATCGACCTTCCATCCAAATACAGATGGATAATACTTTTTTTACTGTTTTTCACTATCCTAGTTGCATTCATGGGTAGATTGAGCACTTCTGTAGCTCTTGATGAGATAGGTGACGGATTAGTGTGGTCAAGGGCTGAACAGGGCTTCCTAGGAGGGGTCCTCATGGGTATTTTCTTGGTGCCTTACGGTTTTTCGAACATATTTTTCAGTCCTAAGATCGACAAGCATGGTTCAAAGGTCATCCTTTTTGGTTCCATGATCGGATGTTCTCTGGCCGTGTTCTTGGGAGCTTTTTTCGGGCACAACTACGTGATGTTCCTACTCTCCCGCATGCTCCTTGGTCTGTCCCAGGGAGTGATGTACCCATTGGCAACTAAAGTCATAGCAGGATGGTTTGGAGTTAAAGAACGAGGGAGAGCAAATTCTATATTCATGATCGGAGCACCCATCGGGATCGCCATCTCTCCTATCATCATGGGTCCTGTCATACAGGCATTGGGTTGGCAGTACTCCTTTTATATGGTTGCCATCATCGGTTTCGTATTATCTGTACCGATATTCATCTTCATAACAGATTCCCCCGACTCTAAAAACAATCCTGGTAAAACAGCTAGGAAGGATTTCGACCTGCTGAAAGCTTTCAAAGAACTATTGTCCGATAGTGATTTCAGACAGATAACCGTTGGTTTTACAGCTGTCAACACGGTCTTCTGGGGTACCACACTTTGGGTACCATCATACCTTGAGCAGACCACCGGTTTGAACCTGGGAGATAACGCTTACATGGCCGCCATACCTTACATAGGAGCACTTCTAGGGATGTTGATAGGATCGTGGGTGAGTGATCTGAAGGGAAATGCGGATGGGATCATCATGTTCTCACTGTTATCTTCAGGAACGATGATAATCATCCTTACATTTTCACCTATCCCAGGCTCCAGTATGGCTATTTTCTTACTATTCTTAGTGTTCTTGACCGGACAGCTGGCACCTCCACTATTTTTCACTAAACTTCAGAACAATATCCGTGGAGATGAATTAGGTTCTGCAACCGGTTTGATGAACGGTATCGCTAATACAGTTGGGGTGATGGGTCCGGTGAGCGTTGGAGTCATGATAGCTTTGACGGGATCCTACGGTCTTGGACTCCTCGTCCTTTCTGTGATCGCTTTCGCTGGATCCGTCGGTTTTAGACATTTTTTATGAAATGTTTTAAAGCGAGAGCACAAGATTGATTAGTGACTGGTTATCTGAAGATATCATGAAAAGAGGGACAGATACTTCAAAAGAGTACTCTCTCAGATTGGACGATGAAGACCCTTTATCAATATATAGAGATGAGTTCTACGTACCTGAGGGAACGGTTTATCTGAACGGAAATTCTTTAGGTCTGTTATCTAGAAGAGCTGAAGAATCTGTGGTGAATGTCAAAGAAGAATGGAAGGAGTTAGGTATTCAAGGATGGACAGAGGGCGAAACACCTTGGTTCTTTATGTCTGAGATATTGGGTGAGATGATGGCCGATATGGTAGGGGCCAAGCCCGAGGAAGTTGTAGCCACCGGGACAACTACGGTAAATATCCACTCACTGGTATCCACGCTTTACAAACCCTCTATGGAAAAAGACAAGATACTCGCTGATGAACTGAATTTTCCCACTGACATATACGCACTCGAAGGACTCTTGGAGTTGAAAGGTTTCGATCCTGAAAAGAAACTCAAGCTCGTACCGAGTTCAGACGGTGATACGCTGGATGAAGATAAGATCGTGGAGATGATGGCAGACGATATAGCGTTGATACACCTGCCATCTGTTCTGTACCGAAGTGGGCAACTCCTAGATATGGAGTATTTAACGGAACAAGCGCATAAAAGGAACATCATCATAGGTTTCGACTGCAGTCACTCCGCTGGCGTGATACCTCATGATCTTCACGACTGGAACATTGATTATGCCATGTGGTGCGGATACAAGTACTTGAACGGAGGACCTGGATGCAGTGCTTTTTTGTATATCAACGAGAAGCACTTCGAAGAAGAACCCAAACTGAAAGGATGGTTCGGGTACGAGAAGGAGAAGCAGTTCGAACTGAATCTTGAGTTCATTCACGAAAAAAGTGCAGGTGGGTGGCAGATCTCGTCTCCAGCGATACTTAGCAGTGCGCCTTTGTTGGGCTCTCTGGAGATCATCGAAGAGGCTGGTTTGGAAACCATCCGTGAAAAATCCAAAGAGATCACTGATCATTTTATTTACTTGGTAGATGAAGTTTTGAGTGAAGATCCATACGGGTTCGAGGTTATTTCACCTAGAGATTCCGAACATAGGAGTAGTCACGTGGCCGTTAAACATGAAGATGCTGACGCTATCAGCGATCTGCTCAGGCGAAAGGGGTTCATCACGGATTTCAGACCTCCCAACACCATCAGGGTGGCGTTCTCACCGCTTTACAACACCTACCACGATGCCTGGAAGACTGTGATGACTATCAAGGATATCATCGATAAAAAGGAGTATGAAACCCATGAAGTCGATGCGGATAAACTTGTGACTTGACATACTACTCCGTCTATTTTGACTATAATAAATGTTGGTAAATCTATCCTTTATCGATATGAGGGGATATCGGCGGCGTATAAGTCTTCTTCTGTGAAAAAGAAGGGTTCAAATATCAGGTCAGTGGCGGTTTCATTTTCATTTATCGTATAACTGATCCAAAAATATCGTGTCTCTTGCGCAGATATGAAGAATGGGAATTCATCCCAGTCGTAATCATGATGCTCATACTTTATTCCCTCTTCGGTTTCAACAGTGAAATATGATGGATCGGCGGGGACGTCACCGCTTTCTTTGAGATTCTCCATAGATACATTGAGGTAAAGTAAAATATGTCCATCAGGAGGGGGGTCACCGCCCATATCTTCAGCTCGTGTTTCTACCTTCGTTACGGACATCTCAATATCGCTCTCATCATCATCGATACAACCAGTGAATGCAGTACCTATCAAAAGAACTAAACTCAATAGTATGATCAAAGCTGCAGTCCTTATCCGCTCCATATATACTATCCAATGATATCTTGATTAATTATCTTTTTGTCTAGGTTCTAGAGTTCCCAAGTTTCGATGATCTGTCCGATACTTACGTTCCTTTGGACCCATCTTTACCCCGAAGGGGAAGATATGACTCGAAGTGGCACGTGATCGATAATTGGGCGGAAATCAGGAGGCAAAGATGAACAGAGAAGAGCTTAAGAAGTATGTGGGAACTACGGCTTTCTCCCTAGGTCATGTGGAAAAAGACTACATTCAGCATATTGTTTTAGGGTCACTTTCAAGAAATTGGAGTGGTTACCTTGTTTTCAAAGGAGGCACCGCCTTACAGAAGATCGGTTTAGTGAACAGATTCAGCGAGGTCATGGATTTCACAGAGAAAAAAGATATTTTACCTGAAAAACTCGCTGATGCGGTGGTAAAGCCATCGAATCTTATAACTATCCTGTCGAGGTCGATGAATATTCTGACAAAGAGATAACATCTGGTTTTAGAGTGAAAGTGGAAGGACCTTTATACAGAAATAACAGAGGTGTATGTTCCATCCGATTGCAGGTGAGTAGAAGAGAAAAGGTTCTTAAAGATTCCATGAGTAAAGAGATCGACCAACCTTACCGAGACGTTCTTCCCTACGTTATAAAAGTGATGGACAAAGACGAAATAGCTGCTGAAAAGGTCCGAGCTATTTTGACTAGATATAAAGTCAGAGATGTGTACGATCTTTACAAGCTTATAGAGAGCGGTGCAGGGCTTGATAGAGAGATGATCGATAAGAAATTAGAATACTATGAGATGGAATTAGAAAAATCAGGATTCATACAAAGGATCAAAGAACTGAGCAAACGATGGGATACGGACCTTAGAAGTCTGATGGATATCGTGCCTGAAAAGGAAAAAGCATTACAGACCGTGATCGCCAAGATGAAAGATTTGGATCGATATTCTGTCTGAAGGAAGGGTTGGTGGAAAGATAATAGACAGAGGGTCAAAATTAGAGTTCGTCATGAAGAAAATAATAAGAAGATTTAGTAAGTCTGGTTAACTAGTTTTTTAAATATGATGGTTATTGCACACCATAGTATAGACTTTTGCCTTTGATGGTGAAATTCAGAACTTTGTTCTTGGTTATCTTGACCCGATATATTATGGTCTCCATCCCTGTGTCAGATGGTCACTATCTCCTCTTTCGAAATCCGGTTCTATTTCCTCTGGTCTTCCCTTATCCATAGGTTTCTTTGGTTTTCCTCCCTTCAAAATCCCCACTACGACAACGATGATACCGAGTATCGAAGTATATAATCCACAAAAGAAGTATGGGGCTCTTTGCCCATAGATAAATTCAGCAAACAAACTCAAACCGACCCCTAGAAGTACCACGACAATGCCGATGTGGAATATGCCTTTACGCACCCGATCACCTATAGGGATATGATATGAAATCGATGTAGGCGACATTTTATTAATCTTTCGTGAAGATTTTGAAATCATCAATAGAAATTTGTTATCTGCCTTGAGTGTTTTGACACTTTTTATAAGAAAAATGGGAAGAAATCTGTTTGCCAATTTAAGCTGGGATCTTTTTCTTCTTTGAAAGTATAGGTTTGATTATCGAAAGAGCGGTTTCACTTGCATCGAGGATCTCTATCGGTTTACCCGATTCAGAATAATGGGTTATTATAGGACCAGATCGGTCTCCGAAGTTTGGTTTTTCATCTGATAATTTGATCAATAATATATCGGTTTCCGGGTCGTATCCATATCTACCTATTATTATATTTTTACGAGTCGAACCTTTAGTTTGTTAAAAAATATTATTACACAATTTCCTTGTAAATACTTTCTTTAAAATATTCGGAAAACGTGTAAAAATCTTTTTCTTCTATTTTTTCAATTATTTTTTTCCCTTCATCTGGTTTTGAGATTATCCCTCTTTTTGCAATGGCTAGTAAAAAGGTTTCTAGGTCATAGACATCTATACCCTTTTGATTAGCAACAGTTCCTAATCTGGAATCATCGGTTAAAAGGACTTCATCTCTGTTCAAAGCAACGCTTAAGCATTCGGCATCGGTATGAGATATCCCAATCTCTTCGTTTGCTAGTTCTTCTTTTTGACTATTTTCCTCTGTAGTTAAAGAAACAACTAACAACCATTTTTTGTTCCTTTTGGAATATGTTTTAACATCCTCTATATTTTCTACAAAGTCATAACCTATGATAGCTTCATCTCTGAATTCATTTATTACTGCTGGAACTGTTTTAACATTTCTGAATAGTTTTTTCAACAAATCTAAACGATCAATTTTAGCTAATGAACTCAAAATATTGTTATCAACGATCACCATCTATAGTGTTCTGAGGTAGAGAACCCCACAGTTCTACTGTGGGGGTGAATACCGTTTTTATAGCATATTCACTTTCACCGATCCCTTTTCTAAAGCATTAATAAGATGACAACCACTGGACACTTAATGGATACCATTCGGACAATCCGAGCGAAGATACTTAACCATAACCAAGTCAAAAACGATCTAGATCGATGCGGTTTCTCGGCATCTAAACTCTGGAATGTTGGTAGGCATTACATAGAACGGGTCTGGGAAGAAACGGGTGAGATCCCGAACGGTTACGAGTTGAAGACGGAGTTGAAATATCACGAACGCTACAGGGATTTGTATTCACAGTCCAGTCAGCAGGTTTTAGAAGAACTTGCTGAGGCGTTCAAAAGCTGGTACAACTCCAACGACGAAGATGACAACCCTCCTAAGTACAGGAAGAAAGGGAGTCAA
>PULU01000062.1 GCA_003551065.1 Thermoplasmata archaeon
GGGACACCTCTGTAAGAACATACACAGAAACATCGGAATGGGACCCATTTGCTGGAGAATGGGGCGGTGAATTCGATATAGAACCAGGTGATGGTATCGGTCTAGAAATAAACGACGATGTTGAATGGGTAAGAGTTCTGCAAACGGAGCCTGTTTATGACTGATGAAACTGCAAAAATGACCAAGAGTATGAATGTATAAAAATAGGTGTTAAAATGAAAAGAAAAATATTTGTGATGATGGTAGCGATCGTACTAGGAACCGCTGTTTTGGCTGTCGGGAATGTTAGAGCTGATGCAGAAAGTATCAGGGGTTTCGCGATAGCTAATGACCCAAATGATGAGTTCTACGAAGATTCTAACGTACAATGGCTGGACGATGAAGAACATGCAGGAAGGATAACCGTTATCAATGTTGATGAGCCGGATCAAGATACGGATATGGGTATGATGGCTGATTATGCAATGAACCAAGATGGGCGTGGAACAGAATTTTCGGAGGAATACGATTCTTTTTCTTGGGCACCTGGAGGTGCTCACCACCCTGTTGGCTGGGTTGATGAACCAAGTACAGGCGACAACATCATCTTCTTGGCGGAATATGATGGCATCGAAGATGGATTGGATAACAGCTATGTTTTTGCCGCACATCTAGAGGCAGATGGGGAAAATTTACCCGATGATGCTCAGGAATTATGCCTACGATACGAACCCATACCAGTACCTGAATTGAACAACGAAGATGGAGAACCTGTTGGAAGAGACTATGTGAACATATCCATGGAGAACTTCAAATACACCGATTACAATATGGCTGATGATGTAGTAGAAGAACGTGGAACGTTCCATACATTCGAAAGCTACGCTGTTTACATAAATGGTGGTGAGTTTTCAGATTGGACGTACATAGGCAACTCACAACAAGATCCAAACAGACCACAGGTGGATGAACCTTTACCTGCAACTGGAGACGATACAGATCCAACAACGATCGATACAGGCGCACATTACTTCAACTCAACAGGACTAGATGGTGGACAATACGAATTTAGAATTGCACCACAGTTTGGAGCAATCGGAGAAGACTATGATCCTGTCTGGGGTCCAGTTTACGAAGATGGAGAAGAAGGCGGAGCTGTATGTAGCTTTGTCCAAGGTGCAGCATCTGAAACATTTGATACTCCAGAGTTTGGTCCGGGGATACTAGTACCAGTTGTTGCAACGATAGGTCTATTCACAGTCATTGCTATATATCGCAAAAAAATGAAATAGGGTAAACCCAAAACACTTTCTCTTTATTATTATTTTTAACTTCCGTAAACTATTTTTATATATGAGGTAAATGATTGTACATGAAGAAGTTGGACAAATGGCGATTTTTTGCTGGTCTCATCATACTTTTCGCAGGCTTAGATGTAACCTTATTGCTTAGCCACTTGTCTCGATTGATAGGTGTAGGACTTTTATTGATCGGTTTACTCCTTGTAATAAGTTCTAACAAAGATTGGATGAGGAGTATTATCGAAAGATTCCCGGATAAGTTTTTATCTTTATTTGAGATGCCTTTCTACGAACGTACTCAGAAGAAAATACTAGCGGTACTCGTTTTACTTTCTATAATATTTTTTATTACAGATATAGTATTGATGACTCTTATTTTCATCGCCTTTTCTTTATCTGAATTTTCCTTTTGGATTCTATCGAAAGAAGGAGTAAAAAAATATCACATCTCACTTCTGATCGAATTCCAAATTTTCGTTTTCTTTTCTTTTTTGATATTCAGAAATTTTAACATGTTCTTTGGGTACCGTGAACTGCCCAATGCATTCCCGTATATATTTCTTCTATCGGCATGGATAATGGAGATGAGTTATCTTTACAGTAGGTCTGCAGAAAAAAAGGAAATAACACATGAAAAATCAAAAGATCATTATTTAGATGGTGAGGCACTTTCGACTTGTTTCTTACACATCATAACACTAAATGGAAGATTGATGAAATATCTACCTGTGTTTGGTATATTGTTGATAATCGGAGTCATGCTATTCAATGCAGTTATAACTGAAGGTTTCAGTCTTGGGTCACATGATGGGATAGCTTTTCTTCTTGGTTTTTCACTGATCTTCTACAAAAAAATTCCTGAAAAATATTCAACTGAAAAGGACTTTGCTTTACTTTTTTTGATATTTTTATTTTTTATACTTGTTGTCCCACTTACAATCATACATTACTGGTATGGAGGTATAACCGAGCAGACGAACTCACCTGCTGTGTATTACCTCTTAGCTAGACCTACTGCTTACATTGTGAATCTATTCGGCATATCAGCTAGAACAATCGACGGTGTGATGGGTATAATGATCATAATGGAGACCACAGCACCAACAGGTAGTAACAATCATATACCTGTTAGCATAGGCATGTCATGTACGGGATTATATTCTGTGGCCGTTTTCATATCAGCTTTCATCTCTTTTGTTTTGGTTCAGTTTTCTAATTTTAATAGGAAGCTAGGATTATTTCTTTTGATAGGTATTTCAATGTCTTGGGTGGCTAACATCCTCAGGATGACACTGATACTATTTTCAGGTTATTTCTATGGGGTAGATGTGATGCTGTGGACGCATAACAATGCTGGGATATTCATTTTCATGGCTTGGATAGCGCTATTTTGGGGATTGATGTTCAAGTTCATGGACATTCCGATCAGGATGCCGTAGAATAGAAAAAGCTTAAATCTATTGGCTTGATAATTTTATTACGATGCTGGAAAGGTATGATAAGGTATTGAATTGTAAGATAGACCCATACTATTTAGAAGCAAAAAAAGTAGAATTAAAATCAGATGAAAATCTAGACTGTATGAACCTAGATGAATTATGGAGACTTCATAATAGATACATCTTCCAAGGCGTACCACCATTTGAACTCAAAAGAAAGATAGCCCATGAGATATTGAAAGATTGCAAATTGTGCGAGAGGAGATGCAGTGTAGATAGAACAGAGGAACAAAGAGGTTATTGTGGAGTTTTAGAGAGCAACGTTTCCTCCGAATTTTTACATCTAGGTGAAGAGAATGTACTCGTTCCTTCGCATACGGTGTTCTTTTCTAGATGTAATTTCGGATGTGTGTTCTGTCAAAATTGGGAGATAAGTCAAAAAGGACAGGGCAGATACATAGAACCAGAGATACTAGCATCTAGACTTGAAAGGAGCAGCGGAAAAAATGTAAATTGGGTAGGCGGTGACCCTACTCCAAATATACCGTACATAATGGATGTTCTATCTTATCTTTCCAAACCGATACCACAGGTATGGAATTCTAATATGTATTTATCAATGGACAGTATGCGGTTATTGGCCAAACTGATGGACCTCTATCTTACAGATTTTAAATACGGTGATGATAGGTGTGCTGAAAGGTTGTCCGATGTAAAAAACTATACTAAGATAGTAAAAAGAAACCATAAGATTGCGGAAAAGACGGGTGATCTGATAATAAGACATCTTGTATTACCTGGACATCTTGAATGCTGTACCAAACCTATACTAGAATGGATTGATGGCAATCTCAAAGATCCTATGGTCAACATTATGACACAATACAGACCTTGTTATCAAGCAGGCGAATATTCAGATATCGATAGATATCTTGATCGTAGAGAAAAAATGATGATAAGAGAACTCAAAAGAAAGTATTCTCATCTGACTCCCTGAGAATTTTATAAGAGATAACTTTATCTTTTCCAAAGATTAAAATAGGGGTTAATTTTACAGTTGTTTTTCATGAACTATAAACAGCTGATAGTAATAGGGATAATGTTCGTTTCTTTCACGACCCCAGTAACGTCGATGGAAATTGAGGGAGAAGATGAGGAAGTTATCAAAACGTATTCTATCGAAGCGCCTGGCGGTTTTGATATCGTTGAAAAAGGTAGTGATGTTTTATTGGAATGGTATGAAGTTGCAGATGCAAAGGAGTATAAGGTATATTGGTCTGATGATAGAGCTTCATTGTTCCCTGATGACTGGAATTATGCATTAACAGTCGATACTGAATGGACTCATGAGGGAGTTATGGATGCTGACGGAACGTATTTCTACATAGTTCGGGGGGTCAATGATGGCGTAGAGGGCCAGTTATCTGACATGGGTTACAAGACTGATATCGAACTTTTAAATCGTGATCAAGAAAGGAGCTGGAACTGGATATCTTTACCTTATCATGATATGGACCATAATGGAGACGGAGAATATACCGCATTAGATATAGTCGAGATGATAGAGGGAGATAGAGGAAGTTCAGAGATAATCAACAGTGTAGCTAGGTATAATAATTCAAAACCATATGAACCTGCAAAATCAAATCCATATTACAATCCGAGCTATTATCCAATAATGAATTATACAGAAGAGGGTTGGGAGAATGATGAAAGTTTTGAGATTAGGATGGGCGATGCAATTGGATTGAATACCACTGCAAATCATACATGGAGATTGTGTGGGGTGGAGGATAGAACAGCCGAGGTTCAAATTTATGAAGGTCATAGACAATATTCCTCTATCCCTTATACATATCATGATATCAGAGATAATGGTGAATTCGATACATTCGATGTCGTAGAGGAAATCGAAGGAGATCTTTTTAGTACTGATAAATTAGATAGGATAAACGATTGGGATCCAACGGGACAAGCTTATACAAATATTACTCTATATTCTCCACTTGTCAATATGTGGTTCGGTGAATTTCCACTTCAATCTGGTGACGTGATAGGATTTCGTGCACTTAAAAATTTCACCTGGCAGCCCACGATGATGAGCCTTCAACCGCCGAGAATAAAAAACATAACTCAGAACACATCAGCCGTACCATTAGCTTCTAACATAACCATCGAATTCACTGAGCAGATGAACAAGACGTCAGTAGAGGAAAATATACGATCCGAGGATTTCGAATTCTCCACGGACTGGATGAATAACCATACGTTAGAGATCATCCCTGATAGACCATTTGAACCAGAATCAGAATATGAGTTGAAGATCGATCATCTTGCTAAGGACGTTTACGGTAATTTCTTCGACGGCGATGCAAACGGTATCGCATCTAGAACCAGCGAAGATGATCACATATTGACATTCACTTCGGAAACCTATCCTGAGATAGAACATGACTCACCATCCAGGTGGCATATGGAGGACGACATTACACTAACATATGATATAACTGACGACGTAGCAGTCGAAAATGCATACCTGAACTACACCGATGTAGATGGAACAAACCAAAACGTCTCATTAGATCTAGATGACCAAAATATCATGATACCGGCCCAGAATGGTACCGGAGGATTCGCATACTATTTCTGGGCAGTAGATGAAAGCGGTCTGACCACTAAATCAGAGACATATTCCATAGATATACTCGATCTTGAACCACCCTATATCAAAGGTATAACATCTGAAAAAGATTTCATAGCCATAGATGGAAGATTGGCATTAGAATTTTCCAAACCTATGAACTATACAAGTATAGGGGAAGGTATTGAGATCACTCCGCATGTTGATCATGTTGTAGAAAGAGTCGAACTTCGTCGATTCGAAATAAATCTCACTAAGGCCTCTGCTGAAACTAGTTACTCTATCATCGTGGATGCTGATATCGTAGAAGATATTCGCGGTATAAATTTAGAGGACAACTATAATACCACTTTTACAACAGAATCTCCACCACAAATAGAATACGAACAAAATAACACATCGATCTGCAAGAGTTCTAATATCTCGATCTCTGCTAACTTTACAGATGTGTTCGGAGTAGATAATGCACATGTGGAATATACTTGTCCAAATGGATATGTTAGTACAGAAGAACTTCAACAAGATGAAGACAGATGGATCTGCACTCTACCTAGACAGAACAGCAGTGGTCAATTCGTTTACAGATTCATTGCTGAAGACTCGAGCGGTTTGACCACAGAATCAGAGAATTACACGTTAGATATCATAAATCCTACAGATATACGGTTCAAAAATATATCTGCTGAAGAAGGTGATCCTTTCGAATTCAGCGTGGAGATCACCAATCCTGTTGGTGTACAGGATGTAAAAGTACATTACGAAGAAAACGGTGTAGAAAGGACCGAAACCCTTGTGTTGAGAGAGGGGAACGCTGGAGACGGTGTATGGTTTACAGAGATGGAGATCAGTTCTGTAGGTGAATCATCTTATTCAATAGTTGTAACTGATCTAGATGATGAAACGATCGTAAAGTCGTCCCCAAACAATATCGTAGTCGAGGAATCGAGTATGTTGTCCGATGGATTTCTATTATACCTTCTGCCATTGTTAGCTATCGCAGCAGCCATCGGAGGAATACTTTATTATAAAGGATATCATGTTGAAGATATATCCGAAGAAGAAGATATCGAAACAAAATCCACTGAAGAACAAACACAGGATCATGAGGTGCAGGAAGAGAATAACTGTACTATCTGTTTCGGTGAATTAGATGGTGAAGGCCATACTTGCAGTGGATGTGGTAATAGATATCATCTGACTTGCATGACCGCTATCGGAGAATGTCCGATCTGCGGCAATAAAGATCTGAATGAATTAGGTGTTGATGATGGCAGAGAAGAATAAAACAAAGATCCCGTATGAAAAGGTCGATACGCAATATTACAGCCAATGGTATAATAAAGTGATCGAAGAAGCTGATCTGACCGATAAAAGATATCCAGTAAAGGGTATGAATATATGGAAACCGTACGGATGGAAACTGATGCAGAACATAGATTCTAGAACTAGAAAACATATGGTAAATACTGATCATGAAGAAGTCAAGTTTCCTTTGCTAATACCTGAAGATGAATTCCAGAAAGAGGCGGATCATATAAAAGGATTCGACGACGAAGTTTACTGGGTTACTAGAGCAGGTAGAAACGAGTTGGATATACCACTTTTACTTAGACCAACAAGTGAAACTGCTATGTATCCGGTTTTTGACCTATGGATCCGTTCACATGCCGACCTACCCCTGAAAATATTCCAGATGGTAAATGTTTTCAGGTACGAAACAAAGCAGACTAGAGCTTTTACTAGGATGAGAGAGATACATTTTTTCGAAGCCCATACATGTCACGAAACCGGAGAAGAAGCTGAAGAACAGATCAAACAAGACTTGGAGATCATGGAGAAATTATCAAAAAAACTCTGCTTACCGAACCTCGAATTGAAAAGAACTGAATGGGATAAATTCCCCGGTGCTGAATACACCGTCGGTGTCGATTCATTATTACCAACAGGACGTTTACTTCAGATAGCAGGGATACATCAATACAAGACAAACTTCGCAGAGGCCTACGATATCATGTTCGAAGATATAGAGGGCGAACACAAGTATGTACACCAAACTACCTACGGCATGTCTGCTAGACTCGTTGGTGCTATCGTGGGGATCCATGGAGACGAAAAAGGAGTTATTTTACCCCCTGCTATCGCACCTATACAGGTAAGGATCATCCCGATCACTTATGGTGATAAGCAGAACGATATCTTAGAATACTGTCAAAAGATCAAAGAAAAGTTAGAATCATCTGATATACGCACCGATATAGATGATAGAGAAGATGTGAGACCAGGGAGTAAATTCTACGATTCGGAACGGAAAGGCATACCCCTAAGGATAGACATCGGATCTAACGAATTAGAGGATAAAACATTAACGTTAGTAAGAAGAGATACCAGTGATAAAAAGGAATATCAGTTCGATGAACTTATAGATAAAGTAAAACATGAAATAAAAGACATGGAGCAGTCATTATTTGAGAACGCTGAAGAATTTCTACAAGAAAACATCGTAGATGCTGATGAGATATCAGAGATCGATGAAAACAAGATATATCGGATAGGATGGTGCGGAAATCGAGGATGCGGAGAGGAAATTGAAGAAACCACTGATAGACACATACTCGGAACACTTTACGATGGAGAACAATACAACGGTGAATGTATCATATGCGGTAATGAAGAGGCCGAAGCGGCTTATCTATGTAAAAAAGAGTGAACTCCTTTTTTTCTCTTTATTAAAGATAGCTATGACTCAACGATATTAGTTGAAATCCAATCTAAAGAATTCCAGAGATTATCCATCGAATCTATGAAGCATACCTTGATATGATAGAAAGTATTGGAGGACACCAGCACTAAATACAAACTCCACTCTTTTTTATATGCTCATGAAAACATTATCTCCATAGATCTTTGTCGAATGAACTTTTACTATAATTATATACTATTTTTGATTCCTTCGGCTTCATCCCGAAAGTCTTAAGCGATTATTGAATCATTTAAGACGGTCATTTGAAAAAGAACAAATTGATATACTTTAAACTCAATTAATGTATTGCGGTTTTCGCAATAGGGTGGA
>PULU01000067.1 GCA_003551065.1 Thermoplasmata archaeon
CGGAAACCGTTAAAAAATTATTTATACCACTCCTTATCATGATTGCGACAATTCAACCATTAGAGAATGTAATGGTCATTATGGAGGACCGCAAATGAAAACGGAAACAGTAGGCAAAATCGCAACCGCCCTGATAGTACTTTCATTAGTGCTTTCGGGACTGATGGCACTGCAGTTTAGTGCGCGAGCAGATGAACGACAAGAAGGCACAGTTGAAGGTATAATTTCAACTGAAGATGCCAGTATTCCTCGCGGTTTAGAAGTACACTTGATTGATCTATCAGAAGGTAAAATAGAGACCACCGAAACGAGCAGAGGTGGTTATTTCAGATTCGATGATGTGGATGTTGGTCATTATCGAGTGGAATTCCCATCACAATCACATAAGGAACAGCATGTTTATTTCAGAAGCAGAACCGATGTCAGACAAGTGGAACGTGATGAAACGAGGGAGTTCGATCTAGAAGTCGAAAGATCTCGTTTGGATTACGTGTTGAATGGTACTGTTTTAGATGAGAACGAAGCAGTAGTTGAAGGTACAGAGGTCACACTTAGAGATATGGACAGTGATTATACGGAAACAGTCGGTTTGTATAACGAAACCTCTGGCGAATATAGGATACCAGTTTATGAGGGTAATTTCATTATTTCAGCCTCTGCACCAGATTATCCAGATATCGTACACGAGATCGAAATAGAAGGTGACGAAGAATTGAACATCACTTTGACAGATGATCCCGATTCGATGGTAACAGGATATATTTGGTCTGAAGACGGAGCAGTTACTAGTCCACTGAGGGTTACTATATATAACGAAACCACCGGTGAGATGTTCTATAAAGCTGTCGAAGAAGGTCCATATTTCGAGATAACACTGCCTAAAGGTGGTGATTATGTACTTATCGTGGATTCAGATGGATACTTACCTTATTATAGAGAAGACCTATCAGTTCCAGATGAGGGAATAAGGTCCCTTGGTAGGACTGAAGAGGTACAAGCAAGTGCTGACGAGGAGATACATACTCGTATGGAGTTCGATGAGAACTGGGATTCCTTGGATATAACCCGAAATAGGACTTATCAACCGGACACCATGATGCTTGGTATGGACTATTCAGATATAGGTCTTTTAGCCTTCCAGATAGACATGGCCTTTGGAGATGGTGATTTAGAACTAGATTATAGTGAATTACAGGATTTCAAAGAAGAACTGGAATACATCGAATCCAATATACCATCATCTCACAGGTTGATCACAGTTGACGGTGTGGCATATAGCCTTGTTAATTATACTTTCGAGCTGGAGTTCCCTGGCTTAGAAGAGGATGGTGACTCGGTAGGTGTATTCGACTTGATAGAAAACCCTCAACAGATCAATTCAACATCTGTTGCTGAATATGAACCTGTGGATGATATCGATGTTGAAACAAGACATGACATCGACCTTCATCTGGAGCAGGACCATGTCGTTGGAAACTATCGTGATTATACCTATGAGATAAAACTTCCAGACGGATACGAACGGACGAATTTCGTAGATAATGTAGATATGACAGGTTTCACAACCGTAAATATCGATACTTTCGAAGGCGTAGGAAAAACACATGTCGAGTTAAACGTTGAACAGAGCGAACCAGGAGAAGTCAATATCATACTGGAAGAAGGGCCTAGAGTATATCTTAAGGAGATAGAAGAGAACGATGAAGTTGTGGATTACTATATAGTCAGAGATGGTACAAATATCACATGTACAGCAGATTTCGTCGATCCGGTGGGAAGTGAGGAAGACGCTGAATTCACCTGGTATTTCGATGACCAAGAGATCGGAACCGGATCTGAAATAGACTACGAGTTCATAGGTCACGGCGAGGGTATCTTGAAAGTGGAAGTATTAGAGACAGGAGGTCACATCACTACCGATGAATTGACAGTATTCGTTGATGGAAGAGCACCTGAAGGAGAGATAGAAGGCGACTTCGAGGTCAAAGAAGGCGAAGAGGTAAGCCTAAGTGCTTATAACTTCACAGATGAAGGAGAGATCGGTTATTACGAATGGAATTTCACTGACGGAACAGATCCAATCGAAGGACCTGATTTATACAATGTTACTCATACCTTTGATCTCTATGGAACTTTCAATGTCCAATTGAACATCACTGATGTAGTTGGTAATTGGGAGATCTATGAACAGGAGATCGAAGTGATAGATAATACACCACCAGTTCCGATGTTCAATCTAACTTATCAAACAGAGGATGAGAACATTACCATCCACAGTGACGACCTTGCTGGAGATAGTATCGCCCGCATGTATCCTATAACATTGGATGCATCGGAATCTTATGACCCACCAGGATTCGATGATGAAGAAGGTGAGATCGAGTCATATGAGTGGTGGATAGAAGAAGATGGCTTCGAACATGATGGGATGATACTTGAAGATTATGAATTCGAAGATGTAGGTGTTTATACTATCAGTCTCAATGTAACGGATCAACAGGGCAACTGGGAAAACATATCAAGGGAAGTACGTATAGTACATGGCCCCACCCCAGACCTTGAATTGAGAGACTTAAGGATATCTGGGACCCGAAGGATAAACGAGGAACTAACCATATCAGTGAACGTCACAAATATAGGACAAGCCATAGCAGAGGATATCAGATTAACATTTGCAGTAGATGGAGAGACTATAACTCCAACACCAGAGATGACCTTTGAGAAGGATGGTGAAGACACGAATGATACTATCCAACCCGATGAAGAGAAAAAGATCTCATTCACTTGGACACCGGAAGATGACGGAGAATTCGAATTGAATGTCACCATCATAGATGGAAATGAACCCGAAGAACTTCAGGTCGATAATACTTTGATCGAAAGCGTAAGAATAGAACCACCAGCATGGAGAAGATACATAGTGTATGCAGTGATACCTATCGTTATAATAGGAGTGACTGTAGGACTATACTTCTACAAAGAAAAGTTCAGACAGTAAACACACAAAACCCTTTATTTTTTTAATTTTCTTTTTTACATGGATTCTGGAGCTTCGAGTCCTAAAGTATCTAAAAGACTTTTCAAGACATAGCTGTATGCTTTCACAAGTAGTAATCTTTCGGTTTTTTTGTTTTTCGATTGTATCACAGGATGATCTCTATAGAATTGATTAAACTCTGATGCTAATTCCAATGCATACTTTGCCAACCTATGCGGAACGTTATTATCCCGGACAGTTTTCAATATATGGGGGAATTTAGCCATCGTCTTTATCAACTTCATTTCACCGGGTTCATCGATTTTACTCATATCCACTTGATCAGGATCTAAATCTATATCCGATCTTTCGAGGATACCGCAGCTTCTAGCGTATGTATATTGGATGAAAGGAGCTGTATCTCCCCGGAAGTTGAGGGCTTCTTCCCATCTAAAATCGATCGGTTTCTCCGGTTGAATCTTGATAATGTTGAACCTTATAGCACCTATACCGACCTGCTCCGAGATACGTTCGATCTCGTCACTAGAAAAATCGTCTCTTCTTTTGAGTATCTCTTTCTTAGCTTTATTATGTGCAGTATCCATCAGGTCATCCAAGGTAACATATTTCCCCTTCCTTGTAGACATCTCTTCACCTTCGAAACTTACGAATGAGTAGAAAACGAAATCAGGGACCGGAGTGATATCGATCGATTCTAGTGCATCTTTTAAGAAATGTCCATGGAGTTTATGATCTTCACCTAATATATTCAAGAGACGACCCGCACGTTCTGCTTTCCATTTATGATAGGCTAGGTCTCTAGCTGGGTATAGGTTGGTCCCATCTGCCCTTGTCAAAAAAGTTCTTTTTTCATCTTTTTCGAAAAAAAGAGCGCCATCTTCCTTTCCACAACGCTTGTTTTTATCCATCTGATCAACGATGTCATCTACCGATCCGTCAACTACAAAATCTGATTCATTTTTGAAACTATCTAAAGTTATGTTCAATCTTTTTAGCGAGTCGGTAACACCCTTTAATACCTTATCAGCATTATCTTTGAATAGATTCAAAGTCTGCTTATCACCCTTCTCCATGGCATGGATGATATCCCGGACTTCGTCTTCGATCTTAGGCTCTTCCTCCAACTGTGAATTCGCCTTCTGATAATATCTAACCATGCGATAATCGATCTTATTCCGTTCAGGTTCTGGAAGATCTCTTTCCTCTATATTGATACTTCCCCAAGCGAATATAGCCATCTGTCTACCTATATCGTTGACAAAATATTGACGTTCGACATCATAGCCCATCTTTTCGTAAACTCGGGCTAATGTGTCTCCTATTATAGGATTTCTAGCTCTTCCGACATGGAGCGGACCATTGGGATTTGCACTGGTGTGCTCGAGGATCATCTTTTCATCTTTTGATGGATAGCTGCCGAAGGAATCCTCATATTCAAGACATTTTTCTATGGTGTTCTTGACCAATTCTCTATCATCGATTTTAAAGTTAACATAAGGTCCAGATGATTGAGCGCTGCCTAGTTCAAGTTCTATGTTATTTGTTATGATCTCGGCTATCTCATGGGGTGATTTTTTTAAAAGTTTAGAGAATACAAAACATGGGATAGCGTAATCCCCTCTTTCCTCATCAGGGATCTCGATGGGGATGTCAATATCGAGATCGAAAACCCTTCTTACACCTTTTTTGATCTCATCTTCAAATTTATCGAATATATAATCCATGTTCCAACCCTCAGGATATTCTGAAACGTAATATGGCTGCTAGTCCTCCAAAGGCATCTAGCAATAATCTACCTTCTTCGGACTCGTCTGAGATAAGTTCTACACTCGACCCCATCTGTTCAGCCCTTTCATATAGTTCATCGACCACGTCCCTTCTTTCGGAGACTTCTAACGGTTCTCCACATTCTGGACAGTCCATCTCAATATCTTTGTCGGATTTTACTATGTGATCGTTATCATATCCACATTCTTCACATTCTACTATGAAATGTTCCTTGTCTAGTCCCTCAGATATGAGTAGGGTATCGACAGCACCTAGTTGAAGAGCCCGTTCCACTTCTTCTTCACCATATGCTGCTAGACCACCGTTGGGTTTTTTGATCTCTTCCATCAACTGGTTCACCAGTTTTTTTTCCTCCATTACAGCCAATTGAGATAGTGTTTCCTGGGCCTTCTGCATCAGTTCTTTTAGACCGTATTCATCGGTATAGCCTGTATTGAAAGTGTCGATGATATTATTCTTGAGTTCGTGATGGAGATAATCTCCTTCTATGAAATCCTCTTTAGTCATACCTGGTCCTCCGACTATGATACCTTCGATATCTTGGTCTAAAAGGAGCGAGTTGGCAAGATCTCCGAGTTTCTTGAAGTAGTTATGAGCCGCACCTTCTATGAGTCTTTCGAACCTTTGAGCGGACTGACCACCTTTAGAGTGTTTACTGGGGATCAGTGATTGGATATTCTTCAAGGTTTCAACCTTTTTCCCATGCAGTAAACCTATAGTTGCTTCACTCCTATCTACAACTATTAGTCCATACTTCTTTTTCTCTCCCATCATCTTTTTCAGGGGCTCTACGTAGAACTCTGAATCGCATCTATATCTGAAAGTCTCGATAGCTCTAGGTGGCTCTACTGCCTCTGAGATCATATCTGTTTGACCCCCTGAAGCTGAGACATGACCTACGAAGAATACGACCCCGTTTTTCGGAGGTTCTTTGAAATACTTCAATTTGGAAAGGATCGATTTCAAGGCACTCTGAACATTTTTTTTCGTTGATTTAGATTTGATGTTCGAACTCTCTGACATCTCTTCTCTTAGATAAGAAGTTACATCAGATATCTGCTTATCTGGAGGGATGTACAGGGAGATAAGTTCCGTACCTCTACCTTTCTTTTCTTTGATCTTCTCCAAGGCTTTCTTGAAATCGTATTCCTGACGTTTTGACATCTCCATTTGAAATCGGACCGATTGTTTAGAAGAACAGGGGTATTAAAAAGGTTTCGTAATGCCAGTTAAGAGTGTTCGTATAAAATTTTATAAACCCCTCTTAGCTCCGGTGCCCATCGAAGTGTTTGAATGAGTGTTGATAAAAGAACAGGCTG
This sequence comes from Thermoplasmata archaeon, assembly GCA_003551065.1. Classification (GTDB taxonomy): domain Archaea; phylum Thermoplasmatota; class Thermoplasmata; order Halarchaeoplasmatales; family Halarchaeoplasmataceae; genus Saliniplasma. The sequence continues at coordinate 6,106 of PULU01000067.1, forward strand.
GACGATACTGTTTACTATACTATTGATCATCTCTACATTCACGTCGATACCGATGGAAACCACTGCCGAAACGTTGATCGTAGATGCAGATGGTGAAGGTGATTATCTGTGGATCCAGGAGGCGGTAGACGATGCTGAGCAAGGGGATGAGATACAGATATTAAGCGGTACTTATGAAGAGGATGTGTACATAGATATATCATTGACAATTGAAGGAGAAGAGGGCGTGTTGATACGTGGTGGGTCTTATGGTGTCAAAGTAGAGGGAAATAATTGCTATATAGGGAACATTTCGGTGGAGCAGTCTGAGATCGGTATCGAAATAGTTGGAAGAGGTAATTCGGTAAACAATGTTGATGTATCAGGATGTGGTAAAGGAGTTGTGTTTTTCTATGGCGTGTCAAATCACCTTCAAAATTCTACCATCGAAAAATGTTCAACTGGTGTGTTGTTTTACGATTGTGGTGAAAATACGGTTAAAGATTGTTCCATCATCGATTCCAAACAGCATGGCATAAGGATGTTAGGGTCTAATAACTCAACATTGAACGCTAATCATGTTGTGTCTTCTGGATATCATCCTATTTATTTGAGCGGGACCTATGATGTGGAAATTCTAGAAAACGTTATCACCGATAACGAAAGAGGAGTTTATATCTTCGAATCTTTCAGTAGTAGTCTTGTTAACAATACTCTGGAAAAAGGTCTTAACATCGAAAGCGGGATCAAAGAGGGGTGGGACTCACATGAGATGTATGGAAACGAGGTGGGTAGCGGGAAATTGAATTACTATGTCGATGATTCAGCTATCGAAATAGAATCTATGTCAGGACAGATGGTATTGGTGAACTGCACGGGTTCATCTATCCGTTACAATGACTTTACCGAGGTTGAGAGCGGTGTTACCCTTGCTTATTCATCCGATAACTCATTGTACGGCAATGATCTTAGAAAGAATCATCGAGGAGTCGATATCTTCAATTCAGAAAATAACACGTTTCATCATAACAATTTTGTGAACAACACATTCCAGGTTCACTCTGTTGACGAATCTTCTAGATATAATTCATGGACGGATGGTATGGGAAATGGGAATCACTGGAGCGATTACTCCGGATATGATGATGGAAGTGGAGGTAGGACAGCAGAAGATGGAGTAGGTGATACAGAGATACCACATCCATACGATGATAAAGGATACGGTTACCATGCTTTGGACCCTGAACCATTGATGGAAGAGTTTTTGAAGTCGAATAATGTTATAGAACTGAATAATGATTCAAACGGATGGAATTTTGTTTCATTCGGGATCGAGATGGAAGAAGTCGAGTTAGAAGAATTGTTATGCTCAATAGATTATGAAAAAGTCATGTATTATTCCGGTGAAGATGATCGTTGGATGAGTTACATTCCGAGCAGAGAAGACCATTTTAATGACCTGATAACACTTGATCGCAGCAGGGGTTTTTGGATAAGAGTTGAAGAACAGCAAGAGTTGAATTTTACAGGTGTTATCCCGGTTAGAACCTTGGTGGAGATCGAACCAGGTTGGAACATGGTCGGCATATCAACCATTGATGATGTTTCTGGTAGTGAATTACCGAGTGAAGTTGATATGGTCGGAATTTATAATGGCTCCGAGGAATATCTTATCGAATATCTAGATCCAGGTGAAGCGAACTTAGAAAGGGGAAAGGGGTACTGGATCCACAATTCAGGGGATGAAAGCGTGGTGTGGAACCTTCATTGATGTTTAAAACATGATAAAACTGTAGATCAGATATGAACCCGCTATAACGAGTACAATCCCTGAGATCCTGTTTATCCATAATGAGGCTTCACTGAGTTTTCTTTCTAAAACACTTTTGAAGCGGACGGTGATAAGAGAGAAAGCGATCATCAATATCGACATGGTTATCAGATAAAGGATAAGTACGATAATCGCACCCTGGAAACCCTGCGATAACCAAGAAGATAATATCACCGCTATGAAGACCGGGGCGGTACATCCAGCAGATGAAGCCCCGTATCCGAGACCATAAAAGAAAGGTGAAGAATCGTTACTTCCTTTTTTAGGACTCATATTTAATCTATCTTTTAATTTTGTAAGATTTTTCGAAAGATGACCACCGATATCGATGTTTGAAATTACGAATATACCGAGTATCAAAATAGATATTCCGACGATCAGTTCAAGGTAAGGTATGTAATCTGCTAACCATCTTCCTCCACTCACTGCTATTGCCCCTATTATTCCGAATACAAGGATTATCCCAA
>PULU01000101.1 GCA_003551065.1 Thermoplasmata archaeon
CTTTCAAAAATGTTTTTATTCTCTAAAGTATTAACTAGGTTAGAGAGCATCCCATTCATGTTTGATCCCATATAAACATATGGGATGCTCTTTTTTAATTCTTAAGTTGACATCCTCAAAAATGTATTCGATTCAAAACACCTTGTATTATGATTTCTAGAAAAACACTGTTTATTATAATTTCATGGATTTTGTGAAGCGAAATCAGGAACCGGTTTCTAACAGTTCCCTGATCTTCTTTTCCTCTTGCCTACTATAGTTGGGATGTATTTTTCGACCTCTTTCAAGGTAAAATTTGTAGTCAAAAACCTGTACCTATGATCGAACAAGATTTCTCTAGAAGAACCTCCGATCAAAGCTGAAATGATGATATTAGCATCGACTACGATCTCGATGTTCATGCTGAAGACCTGCTTTTTTCAAATTCCTTCAAGATATCCTTTTCAGAAAAACCTCTCTTTTTTAACCCATCTTTTATAGTATCGGTCTTTTCTATGAACTTGTGCTTCTTCAACTCGATGATCCTCTCTTCAACGGCGTGATTTATAAACTCTTCTAGGCTAGAAAAACCCCATTCCTCGGCTACTTCCTCTGCTGCCTTCCTGATATCCTTCTTCAACGCCGTCATCCTATCGATTAAAGATATGTTCAACGATTTATTTTAAATTGTTCTCTTTCACAACCCTTTAATCATATTCCTTTTGTGGATCTGAACTGCTATAAAGAAAAACACCGCTGTAAAGAGGAAAAGCACCACCAAGCCTATCCCCGTCGAGAAATAATTGTTCCCACCTATCCCAACGTGAAATGAATCCACTAGATAGGTTAGGGGTGAAATGTATGCAAGATATCTCATTGCTTCTGCCATATCTCCTATAAGTATGAAGATACCACTAATGAACACTAAAGGAAATCTTATCAGACTAGAGAGCATCATTATGTTAGATGGTGCCTTAGTCGCAGGAGATGCTAAAAGAACACCTAATGTTGAAAAAGCGATCCCACCGGATATCATGGATAGTACCAACATAGGTATGCTGACTATTTGGATAGGCAGTAATAACCAGCATGCTATAAGAACGACCGAAGAAATCGAGATACCAAATATAGCCCCTGCGATGATATCACCGATAAGGACTACTTTTATGTTAACTGGATAAGAGAGGAGTCTTTCATAAGTTCCTGCCTGTCGTTCCCAAGGTGTAACTAAAGGACCGACTGAGGAAGATGTAAAGAACAGTGACATGGCTAGGAAACCCGGGAAAAAAAGAGCAAGATCTAGTTCCCGACCCATGTAAAAGGCAAGGAACATGAGCAGTGGGAACAGCAATCCGAAAATGATCACTGGCGGTTTCTTGTAATATATCTTGATATTCTTTTCAGCGGTGATCCACACTCCTCTTAGAAATTCTTCGTATATCATTCTACATCACCTGTTAACCTAACGAAGGCTTCCTCCAAACTAGGACCACACGTTCTTAAAGAGATTATATTGAACGATCTATCATCGGCGAATCTTATCAAATTTTTAACGGTGGCATCGACATCATCAGTGAATATCTTCAACTTGTCTCCAGATCTCTGTATCTTGTTGATATGATGATTCTCCAACATCTCTAGATCGAACTCTCCTTCTATCGAAGTCTCGATAGATTGGGTCTTATCGAAGGTATTTCTAAGCTTTTCTGGTTTATCGATGGCAACCAACTTTCCTTGATTAATTATACCCACTCGCTCACACAATTCATTAGCCTCTTGGATATTATGGGTTGTCAGGAATATCGTCGTACCTCTCTCTTTCATCTTCTGGATCAATCTTACGACCAGTCTTTTACTCTGAACATCTAGGCCTGAGGTTGGTTCATCTAAAAACAAAACAGGGGGATCGTGGATGATAGCACATCCAATATTGATACGCTGTTTCATACCCTTTGAAAAGGTACGGAGAGGATGATTTCCTCGTCTTTCTAAATTCATCATTTTCAATATTTCTGGAACCCTCTTTTCCCTTTCCTTTTTACTCATCCCATAAAATTTACCTGCCAGATGGAGATTTTCCTCCGCTGTAAGATCAACGTAGATATTGCCGAACTCCGGTATGACACCCATCTTCATCTTGGCGTGGATAGGATCTTTCTGAGAATCAACACCCTCTATGAAAGTTCTTCCAGAATCTGGTGTGATCAACCCTGTAAGCATCCTTATCGTAGTTGTTTTACCTGCTCCGTTGGGGCCCAGAAAACCGAAGAACTGGCCACGTGGTACTTGAAAACTGACTTCATCAACGGCGACAACCTCTGCGAATCTCTTCGAAAGACCTTCAGCTTCAACGGCAGTGGCCATATCATTCATCCTCTGGTATCAATCTGATTTCAATACTTTTCCTAGCCAGTTTCCAGACCTTTTCAGGTGCACCCCCACCTTCTTCTCGATATTTTGAAACTTCGATGATACCCGCATCTTTCAACTCAGAAAGGTGATAATACAGATTTGAGGAGGTCAATCCCTCTCTTAGAGACTCTAACTCAATTCTTATCTCTTTTGTGCTCTTCTCACCATCCCCGATTATCTCTATTATGTCCCATCTAGTTGGGCAGTGAAGTGCTTTGATGTATTTGTTGGGAACGCTCCTCTTTTCCTTTTTATTTGAGCAACCTCTGTTCATATTATCGTAACCAATATTGCAGTATAAAACTATAATATTGCCATATTATTTAAAACTAACTTGTAGATATTATCCACCTTTTTGTTTCTCATATAATCTTTTAAAGACTTCGCTACTTTCCATGAGCTCTTCATGGCTTCCAGTATCTATTAGTCTACCCTTTTTCAGGACTCCGATCCGATCAGCTTTATTTAGAGTCGCAAAACGATGAGCTATCATGAGCACGGTCCGTTTTTCTAGAAGTTTGTCCATGGCATCCTGTATCATTACTTCTGTGTAAGCATCGACACTGGATGTAGCTTCGTCTAGTATCAGTATCTTAGGATCTGCGAGCATGGCCCGTGCGAAGGATACTAGTTGTTTTTGACCACCTGAAAGCTTAACACCTTCTTCACCGACCCTGGTTTCATATCCTTCAGGTAAGTTCTTGATGAACTCATGTGCATGGACCTCCTTGGCAACCTGAACTATCTCTTCATCACTCGCATCAGGTCTGCCAAAACGGATATTCTCTTTTATGGAGGTGTCGAACAGGAAAATGTTCTGCGGTACAACAGATATGATCTTTCTCAGAAGCTTCATTGGATATCTTCTTAGATCTACACCATCTATGGTTAAACGTCCTTCATCCACGTCATAAAGTCTGGTAATTATGTTGACAATGGTTGTTTTACCAGCACCAGTTTGCCCCACCAACGCAAATATCTCTCCTGGTTGGATCTCCAAATTTAGATCGTTTATTATGACCTCATCATCATAACCGAAAGTGACATCTTCGAAACTTACTTTTCCCTGGAGGTTTTCAGGAACCTCTGGTTCTTCAGGTTCATGGATGGGACTTTCTACCTCCATGTACTCGTATATCCTGTCCAAAGAGGCTCCTGCTGATTGATATGTGTTGTAGACCTGGCTCATATCTGCCAGGGGACCGAAGAATCTGCGTACGTAGTCCATGAAGGCTATGAGAACACCTAAACTAACGGTTCCCTGAACTACTCCCCATCCCCCATAACCGAGGACAAGTGCCTCTCCGAATACCTTGCTCAAAGTCATAACCGGGAAAAGAAGTGAGAAATAGGTAGCTGCTTTCAGATTGGCTTTCAGATTCTTCCAGCTTAACTTACTGAACTTTCCAGTGTTTATATTCTCCCGATTCAACGCCTGTACTAATCTTATACCTGATAAGTTCTGCTCGACATCAGCGTTCAAATCAGCCAACCTTTCTCTAACGTCGCGATAAGCCACTCTCATCTTTTTACCTAGATAATAAACGATAAAGAATATGAAAGGTATAGTTATGAAGCTCACCAACGCCAGCTGGACATTCAGGTACAGCATGATAATAACGATACCGATGATCACGAAGAAATCGCTCAGGAGGTGAACGAAACCTGTAGAAACTAGGTCGGATAATGCGTTCACGTCATGAGTTACCCTGGCCATCATGTCACCAGTACTGTGTTTGTTGTAGAAATCTATGGGTAAGTCCTGAAGATGCTCATAAAGGTCCTCTCTGATATCACCGACTATTGTATGACCTATCCAGTTAGAAATGTAGGTTTGGAAATACGAAAATAGCCAGTGTGCTCCATAGGCTCCGACCATCAGTGCAAATATCAGTGTCAAACCCTCTAGGTCTCCTACCATTATATACTCATCTACAGCTATCTTTATCAAGAAGGGTCCAGCTAGGCTGGCTAGTGTCATTATCACCATCGAGATGATGGCTACCGAGAGTTTGATCTTATGTCTTTTAAGGTATTTGAACAGGAATTTTAGTGCCCTTTTATCCAGTTGTTTCAGCGAGAAGTCCTCTTCTTCACCGGATCTTATCCTCCGTCCGAATCCACCTCTCATGGAAGATCACCCCTCTTATCCTTCAACACATGCTGGTATATTTTCCTGTAAAAACCATCTTCTATTTGCAGTAGTTCTTCATGATCTCCTCTTTCCACTATCTCTCCATCTTTGAGCACCAGTATCTTATCGGCATTCCGTACGGTCCACAACCTGTGAGATATCACAAAAGTCGTTCTATCTTTGGTGACTTCTTTCATGGCTTCCTGCATCCGGTCTTCAGTTTCAACATCCACGCTAGAGGTCGGTTCATCGAGTATGAGCAGTCCGGGGTCGGTCAATAAGACACGTGCCATAGCTAATCGCTGTCTCTGACCTCCGGATATGTCCACACCTCTTTCACCTATGGGAGTTTCGTACCCTAAAGGTAAAGATCCTATGAAATCATGAATCTGGGCTATCTTAGCGCATCTGATTATATCTTCCATGGATGCATCCGGTCTACCGTAAGAAATATTCTCCCTGATCGAAGCACCGAATAGAAATGTATGCTGGAGGACTATACCGACCTGTTTTCTCAGACTGTCGATGGTGACGTTTTTTATATCATGTCCGTCTATCAATATCTTCCCTTCATCGGGATCGTAGAATCGGGGTAGAAGATGCAGTAGAGTACTTTTTCCCGAACCTGTGGGCCCAACTATGGCCACTGTTTCTCCAGGCTCCACTTCTATATCGATACAGTTCAACACACGTTTTCCCTTCTTATACGAAAAACTCACATCTTTATATTCTACCCTGCCTCTCACAGGTGGTAATCCGTGAGCGTCTGGTGCGTCCTTTACTTCAGGGGACATGTCCATAACATTGAAAATCCTTTCAGAAGCAGCGGTAGCTTGACTGGACAGATTGATCATCATACCGGTCTGTCTTACCGGTCTAGTAAGCATCGCTATGTAACTGATAATACCTGCCAGCATCCCAAGGGATATGTCACCTTCTATGACCAACCTCCCGCCGTACCAAACTATCAAAGCTGTACTTAGGCCGATCAAGAAATGAACATACGGCATCCAAAGTGCCGAGACCTTTGATGCTTTTATACTGATATCAACGTATTCCCTATTCTGTTTATTGAACTTCTTTTCCTGCTGTTCCTCCCTGCCGAAGAGTTTGATCACTTCCATGCCTACGAAGTTCTCCTGGACCATCTCGGTCAATTTGGCGAATCTCTTCCTCACCTTTCTGAACATGGGTCGGACTCTAGAGGAGTACATGTACATCCCAAAAACCATGAGAGGTAGGATCATTATATACAGTAAGCCCAAACGATAATCCCAGAACAGCATTATTATCAGAATGCCTATTATGGTCAGTATGTTCTCAGTGACGAACGAACTGACCCTCCCTAAAAAATTCCGGAGAGTATCGGTATCCGTCGTTATACGGGCCATAAGGTCTCCGGTCCTTGATTCGTCGTAGAAAGAGAATGACAATTTATTGAGATGTTCGTACAGTTTGACCCTGATATCATGGATTATACTCTGAGCTATGAACTCTGAAACATAACTTTTTACAAAATCGAAGAAGCCCTTAAGTAAAGCCGTACCGACCATGATCACCGCGATTATCCATAACCGCTCTATATTTCCGGTCATGATCATATTGTCTATACCGTAACGTATCAACCATGGAGGAACGAGTCCTAATGCTGTCGATATAAAAACAGCAGTCATCACACCTAAGATCTTGACCGAATGTTTACGGGCATAACTACCTAATCTTAAAAGTGTGGGGAGCATGGGAGATTTGCGTTTCTTTCCTTTACCAGGTCCTTTATTCATAGTTTAAACCCGCATATTATAGTACATCACTAGGATATTATAGTCATATATTAACATTTCGTTTTATCATCAGTTCTAGAAAAACACTGTTCAAAATTATATCATAGATTTTGTGAAGCGAAATCAGGAACCGGTTTCTAACAGTTCTTTGACCTTCTTTTCCCATGGATCGGTCCGGCGGAGAAGGAACCGAGCAGCACTGAAGCGAACCTACCTTTAAATCCTGCTCCTTTACCGAAGATGGCCATTATAATTTCTCGGGAAACCCAGGCCATGACTATGAATACAGAAAATATTACAGATTGACGGAAAAGGGAGAAGAAACCCTAGGATAGAAGAGGGTTAAGATCGAAGAACTGGGTGATGATGCACAGGACATGGTTCTAGGTTTCCTGAACGTTTACAGGAACATCTACAGTGAAGAGAGCTTTGAACAACTGATAAAAAAGGTAAAAAAGGAATTGGATATCTAGGTTGCTGATTTTCTCGTCTAGGATCGAAACTATATCTACTCGGACTTGATCCCTAGGACATCTTCCGCTGCCTTGATCTGCTTGTGAAGCTTATCCAATTCTTCAGATTTCTCCTCGTTGATCGTATCGAATCTACCTTTGAGTTCGGATAAGTCTTCTTGATAAAGATATTTTTTGATGAGAGGGAAAAGGAAACGTTCTTCCCTGTCGATATGTGGGTAAACCAAAGCTGAGTAAGAGTCTATATTATCTTTTACAAGTTCAATTTGACCACTTCCGTCAAGATAATTTCCAACAGATACTTGGATGTTTTCTACTAACTGTTCCAGTTCGTCGTGTTCTTCATCTACACTCTTCAACGATGCTCTATTGAATAATTTTGATTTTGACACCTCTCCGTGCACCTTTATTGCGTTCTCTAAGAAATTCATCATGAGGAAGTTCTCCTTTTCATGGTGTATCTTTGTATCGAGTAAAAACGAAGAATCCGCGATCCAGTTCAGAGTTCTTTCGTTTCCTTTTTCTTTTGTTTTAGAAACTATCACTTGGAATACGTTAGCGATCCTTTCCAACAGTTTATGTTCTTCTCCTAACTCGAAAACTGGATCAAAATCGATTTCTTCGAAGGTTTCCCTGCCTTTGATTATCCTTTCTGCTCTATCAACTCTAGTTTTGACTTGATCTCTATCAAACGGTTTTACCATGAAATCATCGACACCGTTTTCAAGGGCGGGGATCAATCTTTCTTTTTTGTCTTCTGGAACGGTCAAAAATATGTACGGGATTTCTCCTTTTAAACGCCGTATATCTTGGATGAGTTCAATACTATTTTCTTTTGAGATACTTGGACTTATAAATAAGTTATCGTGGTCCTTTTTCAATTCATCTAGTAGTTCTTCTTCATCTACTGCAGAATCTACCCCGTGTCCCATAGATTTTAGTATCTTCGTCAATAAACTCCGAGAGGTCCGTTTTCTTTCGGCTATCAAGCATTTCATCTTTTCGATTTAAACTATATCGTCCATGTGTTAAATAGTTTGCACTGTTATATAGGTTGTTTAGCAACGATTTTACTTGAGAAAGTCCTAACCCGATAATTTCTCTCTAAGATTCTTCAGCATCATCTTTCTGTGGTCGATAGTACATGAAATATAAAATTGACATCCTCTCCACCCTGAAGGATGGAGAATCCATCCCGCACTCAGAGGGAGATGCCTCTTTTTCAAGGCTTCCTTCACCGACAGAGGTCATTTATCGGAGAGCTTTTAGGGTTAACGGAATAGCGTCCCACGAGTCTACGAC
>PULU01000006.1 GCA_003551065.1 Thermoplasmata archaeon
AATCATTAGATATCTAACAAAGGGTTGACATTTATGAGTAAGACAACAAAATTCGAAGAACTTTCTATAAACAGAAATACACTTTCTGCTTTAGAAGATATAGATTTTGAGCAAGCTACTGGAGTCCAGGCGGAAGCGATCCCGCCGGCTTTAGAAGGTAACGACGTGATCGTGCAGGCGAGGACGGGATCTGGTAAAACCCATTCCTTCCTTATACCGATATTTGAACATATAGAGGGTGGAGAAGGAGTCAAAGCTATAGTGATGACCCCTACCAGAGAACTGGCCCAGCAGGTCGAACTCGAGGCCAGGAAGATAGCTAAGCATCATGGTATGAGAACCGTAGCCATCTATGGAGGAGCAAGTATCAGGCGTCAGATAAACAAACTAAAAGATGCCTCCTTCGTCGCCGGTACACCCGGTAGAGTAATCGATCTGATGAAAAGGGGAGAACTGGATTTGAAGAACATAGATTTCTTCGTACTAGATGAGGCCGATAGGATGCTGGATATGGGCTTCCTCCCAGATATAAGATGGATTATTTCCAACACGAAAAAGGACAAGCAGGTCATGCTTTATTCAGCAACCATGCCCAGTGAGATCTTGAAGTTGGCAAAGAAGTACATGGAGGACCCGCACAAGATATTGTTATCGGAAGACGACGTTTCGGCTAAAGGTATCGACCAGTACTTTATCAGGGTCGGTAAGACCAACAAACTGGCTACGCTTTCAGCCTTGCTGGATACTGAACCCGGTAAGTACCTGATCTTCTCAAATACAAAAAAGTGGACTCAGATATTGGCTGAAAAACTGCAGAGGTTGGGATATAAAGCCCATCCCATGCACGGAGATATGAGCCAATCTGCTAGAACTAAAACCATGAACAAGTTCAAAGAAGGGAATATAGACATACTCGTCTCCACGGATGTATCCGCTAGGGGCATAGATGTGGAAAACATCACTCATGTAATAAATTATGATATACCTAGGTACGAAAAAGATTACGTACACCGCATCGGAAGGACAGGTAGATTGGGGAAAGACGGGAAGGCTATCACCTTCGTGGCCGGTGAAGAGTTAGAATTTCTAGATAGGATCGAAGAATACATCGATAAGGACCTTAACATCAAAGAGATCGAGGGAACTGGTAGGATTAAGATGAAAACCGATTACAGCGAGTTATCGAATATCTACGGTATGGTCCCTTTCAGATTCTCACTCAAAGAAGATATCTCAAAATGGGATATCGTTAAGAATATGAAGAAACACGGGATCCGTGAGGAAGAGGTCGGTAAGATAGAGCTCGACGAAGAGACCGGTGAAGTCGAAGTTGTACAATCAAAGGCTAGCAGAGTTCCTAATATAGATTTCTTCGATAATATCGAGGTAATGGATAAGGACCCAAGGCGAAGGTAACCTATCCCTTATCTTTCATTTTTCAGTGATATCAAAACCACACTCTTTTAGCTGATCCAATAACTGTTGTTTATCTCGATACCACTGACCCCATTTTCTTGAGATGTGTTCCGTCCAACTGTAATCATCGTATGTGTATTCATCTTCCTTATCATCTTGAATGGATATCTTAGCGTCTAATCTTCTGTAATAGTCCTGTTTCAGATATCCTTCATCCATATCCTCCATCGCACGCTCTATCATTTCATCGGTAAGTTCTGGGTATTCACCCTCGAACAGGACATAATCCCTAGGATATCTGGGTCTAGGTGGTGGATCCTCATTTGGATATCCCATAGCCAATTGTACAACTGGGAACACTTTATCCGGGAGGTTGTACTTTTCTTTCAGTTTTTTGGCTTTGTAAGGTGCCATACCCAAAAAACAGCTCCCGATACCGAGACTCTCTCCGGCGGTCAACATGTTTTGGGCCATGTAGCAGGCGTCTTGGATAGCGAAGAACAGTATCGACAGATCGTTGGTTACAGGTTCCCAACCCCTCTTTTCCATGATCTTTTCGAATTTGTGGAAATCGGCACAGATCGTGAAAAGTAAAGGTGCATGGAATGGGTGTTCTTCTAGATTTCTAGATAAGATCACACTGTACAACTGGGAAACAAAGGGTGCCTGCTGGCTAGCTTTGATAATGGAATCTATTTCTTCATCAGAAGGAGTCTCGTCTTTATATTCGCGTATGGAGCGATGCTCCATCATGGTTTCAATAACCTTATTCTTGATCATAATACCACATCTAAAATAGTGATGATAAATATAACGATTTAATTAATGTGTTTATTGATATCAAATAACTAATATTTAATTAAATATCCCCGAAAATATTTATAAACGCTTTCATATATCAAGTTGAGAGTGAAAATATCGAAAAGAGGTTGGGCGCCATGAATAAAAAAGCAATCTTATTGGTGGTAGTCGTAGTTTTGATTCTATCCGCTATCTCTACTGCTTTAGTAATTGAAGGAAGGAAAAGAGAAGACCCTAGTACCGTAGTCTGGGAAGCGGAAAGTTGGGATGATCTTGCCATGAGTGGTTCTGAATTTTTCATCTCTGACGGTGTTTTGTATGGAGGAGGTGTCGGTCGAGAGTGGCCGTTTGGAGAACAAGGACATGTGATCGCTGTTGACCTGGAAGAGGATGAACTCCTCTGGAACCACGACTATCATATGCCCACTGGTAGGATCAATTCAGTCCATGTTACAGATGGCATAGTTTACAGCGGTTGTTATTCTGGTGGTGTCGTTGCTGCTGATGCAGAATACGGTGAGCTTCTTTGGAATCATTCCTATCATGACTATCTAGTATGGTCTGTACATAGTTCTGAAAATGCGGTGTACAGTGGTTGTCGTGATGGTTTGGTGATTGCTGCTGAAGAGGATTCGGGAGAGAAGTTGTGGGAACATACTTTTCACGATTCTAGCATATTATCTGTTTATAGTTATGAAGGGATCGTTTACAGTTCTTCAGAAGATGGAAGCGTTGTAGCCGTTGATGCTGAGAGTGGTGAGAAGCAGTGGAGGCATCAACATCATGAAGCTTTGGTAGGCTCATTATATGTACTTGAAAATATCGTATATTCTGGGAGCGGAGAAGGAGAGCTCATAGCCTACGATGCTGAGAGACAAGAGAAGCTTTGGAGTCGATCACACCACGATGAGAGTGTTTCATCGATATACCTTAAAGATGAGATCGTTTACAGTGGTGGTGGGGATGGTTACGTCATAGCTGCCGATAGTAGCGATGGTGAAAAACTTTGGAGTCACAGCTACCATAAAGAAAGCACATCTCGTAGATCATGGCGGACTAGTTCAGATTCTATAATTTCGATACAGGTAGTCGAGGACGAAGTTTATAGTTTAGATAATAACGGTAACGCTTTAGCAGTTGAAAAAGAAGGTAGTCTAACACTAGGTATATCTAGAACATGGAGTAGTTTTTTGGCGACAGCTTCCGATCATCTGGGAGTGATAGTTCTGATATTAGCCATAATATTGGGAGCTGTAGGGCTCCTTTGGGGAAAACATAGATCACTGCCTGAGGAATCGTCAACAATCGACAAGAAATTTTCCTGATATCTAAAAATATATCGTAGGTGCGTCAAAGGGATCAGTCACAGAGATATAATAAAGTTTAAATCCTTGCTCGATGTAATTATATATATAACTAATAAAAGGGGGTGAGAGCCATGCCGGAAACAGAAGAATACAAATGTAAAGCCTGTGGGGAGGTATTCTCAAACAGAAAGGTGTATCGAAAACATCTCAATGAAGAACACAGGTGAACGATCGTAGCGAATGAAAACGTTATTAATACCCATTATATTATATCGTGGAAAAGGTGAATCCATGAACAAAAAGAATCTTGCTGACAGGCTGCTGGATGCTATAGATGATAAGAAGAACCCATCAGTTGTAGGTCTGGATCCGCGGATCAATAGGATCCCGGACCACATCAAAGAAGAGGCTAGCGACAGAGCGGATACTCCATTTGAAGCGGTCAGATATTCTTTCGAAGAATTCAATAAATCGATCATCGACGAGATCAAAGATATCGTTCCTGCGGTGAAGCCCCAGGTAGCCTTTTACGAGCAGTATGGCAGTCATGGTATGAAAGCCTTCGAAGAAACAATTGATTATGCTAAAGATAAAGGGCTGATAGTGATCTCCGATGTAAAAAGGAACGATATAGGCAGTACTGCTGAAGCATATGCGTCCGCTCACCTTGGAGAGGTAGAACGGATAAACAGGGAATTCACATGTTCCTTTGACTCAGACATGATGACCGTAAACGCTTATCTTGGAACAGATGGAGTGGAACCGTTTTTAGATGTTTGCAAAAAATACGGTAAAGGTATATTCATATTGGTCAAGACTTCTAATCCATCTTCCGGGGAGCTCCAGGATAAAAAGATAGAATGTGAAGGGAAAGTTTACGAGCTCATGGCCGAGTTAGTTAAGGGATGGGGCGATGATCTGGTAGGAAGTAGAGGTTACTCATCAGTTGGTGCAGTTGTTGGTGCAACATATCCCGAAGAAGCGGAAAATTTGAGGGAAATGATGAAAAAGGCGATATTCTTAGTACCTGGTTATGGAGCTCAGGGTGGAACTGCCGATGATATAATACCATGTTTCAATGATGATGGTTACGGAGGAATAGTTAACTCTTCAAGAGGGATAATCTTCGCATACGAAAGAGAACCATATTCTGAAACGTTTGGAGAAGAAAAGTTTGCTAAGGCCTCTAGGCAGGCAGCTTTAGATATGAAAGATGATATACGAAAATCATTAGAAAAAGGAAAAAAAGTTCCTAAGGGATGGTGACGAGAGCCATCCCCCTTCGTTCTCAATACTGGCCTGACAACATTCTTGCCTCACTATATTCTTGACTTGGGTATATTCTCTTCATTCTTATCACCTGTTATATTATAAGGGTGACTAATCTATATCTTAATAGCGAGCAATCCTGCCCATTTGTCACCGATTATGAAGAACTCTTTCGGAGTACTCATATTCTTTAAAAAAATATTTAGGAATGTGTAAAAGATTACCAGAAGGATCGTGAGACCAACGAGTCATATAGATCTCCAGAAAAATCTATTCTCTTTTTTCTTAAGATATCCCAGACCGGGGAAAGGGAAATGAAAACCAAATAATAGGGTTTCACCGGTGGATGCTTGGTTTAATATATTGCACCTAGTTTTCACAGCTTGTTCAGGGTTTAAATCTATGGCAGTATACCAGTCAGGTCGCTCTATGTGTATGGGATGTATAAATGAATCTGAGAAATAGATCAATTCATCGTCATTAGTCGAAACTGAGATAGCTATCTGTCCAGGTGTGTGACCCTTTGCCTCGAATATTTTGAGGCCAGGCACGATCTCCATTTCTTGATCTATCAGATTAACTCTGTGTTTGATCGGAGGAAGATTATTTCTTGCACATTCTATCAGTTCATGTTTAAAGTATCCTTTAAGTTCATCTTCGACTCGTCCAGAAGTCCAAAAATCCCACTCGTCTTTCCACAATATGAATTCAGAATCAGTAAAAACCAACCGATTATCTTTTGATGTAACTCCACCGATATGATCAGGATGTACATGACTTATAATGACTCTATCGAAATCACTAGGTAAGAATCCTTCAGTTTCAAGATTATCTAGGAGCAATCCTGTTTCTGGACTAGATATATCATCTTTTCCAGCACCCGTATCAATAAGAATAAGCTCATCCCCAGTATTTATTACTAGGCAGATATAGTCACTTAACCAATTATTACATTTTTCGAGTCTGATATCGTGTTCTTTGCATATCCTATCTAATTCATCCTTTGATACATCTGGAAACAAAAGCTCCGCCAGATTTTGATAATTGAAAATCCCATCACTTACTGCCAAACACTCAAATTCTCCAATGTCGAAACTATAACAGTTTTTAACCATCAAATCACCGTCCCTTTTCAATTTTTATGATTATTTTATGTATAATCTTTGAGAAACTTTATAATTCTTTCTTTAAACTTCAAACTTGAGATGCTAATTCTATCGCTCAAACATACAAAAGGGAAAAAAGTTTCTGAAAGGTGGTGACCGGAATCACCAACCTTTTTCTGTCTTAATTCAATCCTGCTAGTAATCTTGCTTCGCTATAATTTTGGCTTGGGTAATTTCTTCTCATATCTTTCACCTTCTTTTTTAATTCTTCGTTCTCAATACTGGCCTGACAATAATCTTGCCTCACTATATTCTTGACTTGGGTATGTTCTTCTCATTTTTCTCACGATAATAGCATAGCAAGGCATCTATTTATATAATTCTTGAAAATAAAATTAGATAAGTGCAATGTAGGGTTAGAAAGGTTCAACTTTCAAGTTGAAATAGGTCGTCTGGACGTGTATTTTTTATATCATAAAGATATTATTTAATACTCGGATCACTTATATCCTTTCGCCGAACCGGATTCCTATCCAAAACGCTTTTATCTAAAAACTTCACTGCTCCCTCTGAGTGGATAATATGGGCCAAAAGGGAACCCAAGAAGAAAAATCCAGCGATCTCGACGATGCTACTTTCGTAGATATAGTCGATATACTGGAAGGCCAGCACACCGGAAATGAAGTCAGTATCCGAGGATGGATACATCGTGAAAGAGATATCGGTAATATGGTGTTTTTTAATGTAAGAGATCCGTCCGGTATCGTTCAGGTAACGATAGCTAAAGACAATTTCGATGAGAACAAGTTCGAAGATATCAAAAAACTTCTGGTCGAATCTTCTCTTAAGGTTCAGGGTGAAGTGGCTGAAGACCACAGAGCTCCAGGTGGCTACGAGATCAGAGCCTCGGATATTGAGATCGTCCACGCCTCAGATGATTTTCCGATCCATAAGGATCAGAGTGTTGAACACTTACTGGATAACCGGCATCTATGGCTGCGTTCTACACGCATGAGAGATATACTTTCCATACGCTCCACAGTATTTGGAGCGATCCATGAATTCTTCAGAGATAACGGGTACAAAGAATTCCAGTCCCCTATAATAACTCCTCTAGCTTGTGAAGGTGGGGCAACACTGTTCCCGATAGATTATTTCGATGAGGAAGTATATCTGACTCAAAGCTGGCAGCTTTATGCAGAAGCGGCTATATTTGGTTTGGGTAATCTGTATACTATCGCACCAAGCTTTAGAGCTGAAAAATCCAGAACCCCTAGACATCTGACTGAATTCTGGCATGCAGAAGTGGAAGGTCTATGGTTAGACAATGAGGACCTGATAGAACTTGGAGAGGAACTGGTACTCCATATCGCCAAAAAAGTGTTAGAAGAGAATAGGAACGAGATGGAGAACATCCATGAAGAGGGAATTAAATATCTAGAAAACCTAGAAGGGCCATTTCCAAGGATCACCTATGATGAAGCAATTGAAAAGTTAAAAGATGCAGGTATGGATGTAAATTACGGTGACGATTTCGGAGTCCCAGAAGAGAAAAAACTCACATCCATGTTCGATAAACCGGTGTTTGTGACACATTATCCAAAAGAGATCAAAGCATTCTATATGAAAAGGGATGAGAAGGACCCGAGTAAAGTACTCGGTTACGACCTTATGGTACCTCATGTCGGTGAACTGATAGGGGGTAGTGTCCGGGAAACGGATGTTGATTCATTGATAGATAGACTTGAAGAGGAAGGAGAAGATCCATCGAATTATGACTGGTTCTTGGATACTCGAAGATATGGTAGTGTTCCCCATGCCGGGTACGGTTTGGGTATCGAACGTGTGATCATGTGGTTGTGCAATCTGGACCATATCCGAGACGCCATCGCTTTCCCACGGACACCCAATAGATGCAGGCCTTAGATGTACAAGATGGGTCAAACTATTCGATATCATACCCAACTATAATATACTACTGTAGAATTTGAAAGGGTTGATGGACCCCTTATCCGATAGATTGGATCTGAAGATATTGAGACATATCATACCAGGTAATTTCGTGAAGGCTAACATAAGTCAGATATCTAGAGAATTAGGGATCCATAGGGCAAC
>PULU01000034.1 GCA_003551065.1 Thermoplasmata archaeon
TTCTTAGCCAGTTCGTAATCTCTAGAGATGCCTTCTTCAACGACTCCACCGCAGTGAACCAGTACATCGGCGTCCAAGGAATTTATAGAGTCGATGGCGTTCATGAAGTGCATGTATCTGAACTTTTTTGAGTTAGATATGAACGAGTTCGACATGTGAACGATACGAAATATCTTTTCACCGAACTCGTGAAAGATCCTTCTTTCCTTCCTGGAAAACACTTTCGACCTTACAGATCCGTCGATCCTTCGAGTTTCCACTTGAATATCTTCCTCTCCTACTTCGATAACGTTGTACGAATTGACGTCGCCGTACCTGGTTTTCTTTGCTGAAACTGTCCCTGCGTTGACGAAAACCATGTTCTCCACGGAGTGTACGTTGGGGAAGTGCCTGTGACCGGAAACCACCAGATCCACATCCTCTTTCAAAAACAGATCCAGAAGGTCACCGGCATTGGATAAGATGTTCCTTTCCCTGCCCGCCCTGGGGACCGGTAGAACGTGGTGATGTAACAAAACGATCTTGATCTTTTTCTTATTGTACTTTCTGAGAGCATCTTTCAACATCTCGAACTTGACCATGCCGACCCTACCGTCGTCGCTGTCTGAAACGGCACTATCCACGTAAACAACCACGGCGTCACCGATCTCCTCGAACCCGTTAGCCGGGCCTATATAATCCTCGAATAAAGATAATCCACCGCTCCTTTTATCGTGGTTGCCTGGGATTATGAGGTGGGGTATATCTATCTGCTTAAAGTATTCCTGGGCTTGTTTGTAGTATTCTGATCTACTCCCTTGGGTAACATCACCAGAATGTAAGAGCAGGTCGTACTCTCCGGAATTCGCTTCTTCCAGTACTTCGTTCAGAGTCTCTCGATTGAAGTAATCGTCTTTACCGAAGTGTGTATCCGAGATGTGTAATATCTTCATATCATTCCCTCGAGATATGGGTTTCAACCTTCTGTTTATCTATGTGGATCAGGTCACCAAAGGTGAGCATCCCGACTATATCTCCTTCTTCCTCGACCATGACGTGCTTCACATTTTGTTCTGCCATCAAGTCGAGAACGTCACGAACAGTGGTTCCTATATCAGCGGTTATCAAGTTTCTACTCATCACTTCCTTTACAGGTATGTCAGAACTGAGACCCTTGGCCACTACTCTTTTCTTTATATCGCCATCTGTCAAGAACCCGACGATATCTCCCTCATCGACGACTACCAGTGAACTCACTTCGAACTCCACCATCTTCTCAGCACTTTCCTGGACCGAGCTGTTCTTATCTACACCTATCACTCGTTTCGTGATCATACTCCTAATGGGCATATTCAGATCGTAGACTTTCGGTATCGATCTTTCCATCTTTAAACCTCCTTTTCCAGACTTTTGATAACATCATTTACTATGAACCTGATAGTTTCATCCATATCACGGTTCTTGATTACTTTAACACCTTCGTTATCTGCCTGCTTTTTTGTGAACTCTTGTATCCCTCTGATGCTGTTCATCCTCTCGATGTACCTTTCAGGATCCCGATGACTGCCTTCAGCTCGTGTTTTGAACCGTTGGATATGTTCATCAAGGTCTGGAACTTCAAGGATATACTGGAACACAAAACCCTGTTCTTCTCTTTCATTTAGATCTAGATATCCCGGTACTATATGCACTCCGTTGACGATGGTGTTCAACCCCTCTTTCATACCTCTATCGATGACCGCTTTTATGCCTTCACTGACCAACCTGACCTGCTCATCGAACCCGTGTATCAGAGCGTTATCGATGAAGGGAGCTTTAACCACGGTGTGAGTGAGAAATGTTGATTCGTGCAGCGAGGGGATAAGGTTAGTAGATAAAATCGTTCTCATGATCTCCCTGATAGTGTCACTTCCGATGATCCTGTTGATGCCCAACCGGTGACCCAACTCTGCAGATAGTGTTGATTTGCCTACCCCTGGTCCCCCTCCTATGAGTATCAACAAAGGCTTTTCTAGATACCTGATCTTTCGGGACACCCGGTACAACCGTTCTTCGTTTTCACATCCGCTTTCTAGTAACTTTTTCCTGATCATCTCTTTCAGTTCTTTAGATTCGATACGTTCCACCTGTTCCCTTTCCAGCTCTTCATCGATATCTCTCACGATCTTGTATATCTCTTCCAGCGGTAAACCGGTTATGGAGAGCGATCTCGCAAGTATCCCCTTGGAGAAAGGGAAACATTTTCCACTCTTTGTGACTTCGATCATATCTTCTCACCTCTATCATGGAGGATATTTTCACAGATGGACAATATCTCCTTCTCAATACTTTCTACGTTCCCGTCGATGATCTCCGCTTCGTTGTGCATGAAAACTATCTCAACGTCGTTCTCAGATGCCATCATGGCGGCCATATCTATCGAAGCGGCCTTTATCTCGGTTAGGAGAACATCAGCTTCGCCCAATCCCTCATCCAGATCTTTCTTCAATTCGGGGCTGTTGGATAGTTTATTCGAAACTCCTACTACTTTACAGTCGTGTTCTTTTTCAATATGATCTACCAATATCTTACTCACTTTTTCAGGAGCTGTCGTTGTCAGGAACACTTTTTTACCTTTTATATCACCCAGGGGTTGTGGTCTGAATATAGTCAGTGCTAACCTGATATCTGGATTTATCTTGAGTATGCCTTTTTTTATCTTCTCCAGCTTCTTTTCGTTCACCATGGGTTCTTCGCACATGGTGACTATGGCAAGTTTTGAGATCTTCAACCTATATTCGCCGAAGTATTCCTTGATATTCCTGATAGGCTGCCCCGCACCTATGATAACGATATTCTCATCTGTTTTAACCGGCGGGAACGTCGGGCCGGAACCTTCCATTATCACAAAATCCTGGGGTATATCATTGGTCATATCGGCTCCCTTCAGGACGTTCGATGAAAATGGATCACCGGTCATGCCGCCTCCGCATCTCCTACAGCCTATGGTGGGTACCTGAGCTAGCAGTGCGTCCTCCCAGTAATCGGAAGCGGCGTGTTCGCCTTTTTTAGCGATGTTCAGCAGTGTATCAGCGTTGAGTTCAGTTTTAGATACATCTACATGAACCGGATCTGGTGGTCCTCCCCTACCCATACATACGATGGCCGGATCGTAGCCGTTCTCTTTCATGATCCTAGCTATTGAAACGCTTATGGCGGTTTTACCGACCCTTTTTCCGGTCCCGATGATCGAGAAACTTGGTTTGTTTAAGATCTTATGACGTTTTGGAGGAGAGAACATGAAATCGGACCCGTAGTAGATGACATCATGTGATATGACCAAAGATGCCAGCTTGAAACGATCACCGTAATCCACCACAGGTTCGTCGGATAAGTCGATAACGATGTCTGGGGTCACTTCATCGAGTGCTTGATCCAGCAGCGAAAGCGGTAATCCCTTCTTTTCTTCGTCGATGTACAGTTTGTACTTGCCTCCTCCACCGAGCTCTTCAACAGCGTTCTTCACCTTCTCCGTCCCGCCTAAGAAAAGGATACCTACGATGTCGGCTCCGACCTTCTCGATCTCTTCGATGGTCCACTTGGTCACCGGTGGGTAATGCTGCCCATCCACGAGACAGAGAACATCCTTTTGATCCAGTAATCTCAGATAAGAATTATCCATGTGTAGTGATTCTTCTAAACCCTCATGATTCATTTTAAACACCTATGTTGAATACAGTTCGTATAACATAGTTAATTCGGTATATCTTATTTATGGAAAAGGAAGGTAGTTTTGGAGCTATTATCGAACGAAGGGGTTTGCACTCGCAGTGCGTAAAAAAGCCGTAATCTATGCACTGCTAATGCGTAAAAATAGCGAATATCGTCCACTCGCAGTGCGAACCTATATATTAATAAGAGGTTTTAAATCGTGTCGTTACTTTTGAAATAGAGATTACAGCTTTAGAAGGGAGTGATCGATTGGTCGAAGAAGAAAGGATATCTGTGCTGAACGATGAAGATCCATCAGAAGGTGATTTTGTCACTTACTGGATGCAGTCCTCGCAGAGAGCAGTTTTCAACCCTGCTCTTGAGTATGCTGTAGAGAAGGGAAACGAACTGGGTTTGCCTGTTGTAGTTTATTTTGGTCTGACCGATGACTTCCCCGAAGGGAACGAACGTCATTACAAGTTCATGTTGGAGGGATTGAAAGAAGTTGAAAAGAGTTTGGCGGATAGAGGTATCCAGTTGGTCATCAGAAAAGAGATCCCTACAGAGGGCGCCGTTGAGATTGCGGACGAATCTTCGTACCTAGTTACTGATAGAGCGTATCTTCGCTTCTTGAAAGATTGGAGGGATCACGTTTCTGAAAGAGTAGATTGTCCCTTCGTTCAGATCGAGAGCGATGTCGTTGTTCCCGTTGAAACTACATCGGAAAAGGAAGAGTATGCCGCCAGGACCATACGCCCTAAGATCCAAGACCGAATGGATCGCTTCTTGAAAGAGTTAAAGGAAACTGAAGTGAAACATCCTTCCCTGGACTTTGATTTTGAAAAGTATGAAATAAAAAATATCGAAGAGGCCCTTAACAAATTAGATCTGAAAGATGTAGAACCCGTTGACCAATATATAGGTGGGACGAGCAGAGCACTGAACAGATTAGACACGTTCATAGATGAAAAACTTGACCACTATCTAGAACGATCCAACGACCCTACGAAAAACGGTCTTTCCGGATTAAGTCCCTACCTGCATTTCGGTCAGATCTCTCCCGTACAGATAGCTCTGAAAGTGGAATCCAGCGGAAGTCCTGGGACAGAAGATTTTCTTGAAGAGTTGGTCGTTCGTAGAGAACTGAGTATGAATTTTGTCAACTATAACGAAAACTACGATTCTTTGAGATGTCTTCCAGGATGGGCGTACGATACCTTGAAAGAACACGAAGACGATGAAAGAGAGTACTTGTATTCTAAAAAGGAATTCGAAGAAGCAAGAACCCACGACCCGTATTGGAATGCCGCCCAGAAAGAGATGCTGAAGACAGGTAAGATGCACGGGTACATGCGCATGTACTGGGGTAAGAAGATCATGGAATGGACTGGCAGCCCTGAGGAAGCGTTCCAGATCGCTTTGTCTTTGAACAATAAATACGAACTCGACGGAAGGGACCCCAACGGCTACACCGGCGTTGCCTGGTGTTTCGGAAAGCACGATAGAGCGTGGAAGGAAAGGGAGATCTTCGGTAAAGTCAGGTACATGAACGCCAACGGGTTAAAAAGGAAGTTCGACGCCGATAAATATGTGGAACAGGTGGAATCCCTTTAATATCCACTCAGAACTCGACCGGACAAGTCGTCGATGACCACCCGGATAATCCACCGAGCACCACGGTCACGTCGTTCCATCCTTCTCTTTTCAGAAGACTCGCAGCCGACATCGATCTCAGTCCTGAACCGCAGAATATGTGGATGTCCTGGTTCTTAGGTATCTTATCTAGTTCCTCGGGTATCTGAGTGATATGGATGTGATGTGCATCCTGGATCTCACCGTTATTTTTCAGTTCCTCTTTACTGCGCACGTCTAAGATCCACTTTTCTTTTCCGGAATCTAACTCTTTACAGAGATCATTGACGTTAACAGTACGTATAGAATCGCTTTCCTTACCGGCCATATGCCACGACAGCATACCACCTGACAAGCATCCTTCTACGTTGTCGTAACCCATCCTTCTGAGGAAAGTTAGTGCCTTCGAGGGATCACCGGATTCATCCACTAACAGTATGGGTTTGTCGTAAGGTAAAAACCACCCTGCAAAACTCGGGACTCCATCTAACCATATCGAGATGGCCCTGGGTATATGGGCAGCCCCGAACGCCAGTTCTTGACGTGTATCCAAAACAACTGCATCTTCTGCTTTCTCTTCGAACTCGTCAGGTGAGAAGTACTCAACGGACCTAGCTTCAGATAATAATAGATTCTTTTTCAGATTCATCTCTTCCATCTTTCTGAAGTATGGAGAGTATTCCAACATCTCGGCGTTCTTCTCGTAGAACTCCTTCTCGTTTTCAACCTGCAGTTTCGGATTCCTTTTCCTTTCTATACCTATGGTGGTCATTTCACGTTCAGCTATATCGGCGGCACATACAGAACCGGACCCATGCGCTGGGCAGACGATGACTCCGTCTCCCAGGGGTAACAACTTATTGAAGATAGAATCGTACAACTTGGAAGCCATCTTCTCTAGGTTTTCTTCTCCGTAGAAATCCATCCTCCCGACATCACCTGCGAACAAAGCATCCCCAGTGAAAACCATCCACGGTTCTCCGTCGGGATCGTAAAGAACGTAACTCATACTACCTAACGTGTGACCCGGGGTGTGTATAGCTTCGATCTTCAACCTACCGACTTTCCACGTATCGCCCTCTTGAACAGGCTTTCCGTACTCGTATTCAAGGCCTCCATCTGCGTGGAACATCTCGGCCCCTGTTTTAGAAGAGATCTCGTGAGAACCTATAACGTAATCTTCATTGCGGTGAGTTTCCAGTACGGCTTTTATGTTCATCCCGTTCTGAGATGCCAAGTCCAGATATACCTGAGCATCCCTTCTTGGGTCGATGACTACTGCTTCGTTCTGATCACCTACGATATATGAGTTATGGGCTAATCCTTCGGCTACGATTCTTTTAAAGATCATATCTACACCTCTTTATTCAGATCTATATCTATTCCAGCCACATCCGGGATCCAAAGACCAGTGTGAACTGCATTATGGGTATGGTGGCGATGAATTCAGGTATAGCTGCACCGAGGGGATCGTATGGGATCGATGTAACGAGTCCTATAACAGCTATAGATAAGATGACAGATGAAAGTATCATGGTACCCCAAACGGGTTCCACTAGATCCCATAATTGATCCACACCTATAGCGGTCAAACCACTTATCGATGTGATAAAGAATAGAACGGAAACCCAAAAATGAGGTCCGCGACCTATGGGGAATACACCTACCAATATAAGAAAGACCATACCTGCTGCGAAGAAGGCTACACCATAATAGCCTAACACATCTTCGGCATACTCGATGATCCCGAACACGAATATCAACCCCATTATGCCTGCTATTATCAAGCCGGCATTGAATACATAGTTATAAGCTAACCCAGATTCGCCTAGATGACTCAAAGCATGATCGCTCCAACTGAACCAATCTCTGTTTATGATTACGGATATCGTTATGAATAGATAAGCTATGAACGGTGCGATGACCCCACACGCCCCTGTGATCTCCTCTGGAATCAGATCTTCTAAATCTTCTACATCCATCTTTTCACCATATGAACTGTTCCTCTTGATCAGGTAAATAATTTACAATGATAAAAAAGTTGCGATGTGGCTTATCAGTCAAGGGGTCAGATATATTGATCAATCGAATCCGGTTCTCTCCGGCAATATGGCTGATATGATGACGATAATCGGCCCCACGATCAACCCAGCCCATACAAAAAATCCGATGAAACCGTAAACCATCAACTTGACTTTTTCTTTTTTATCCAAGACATCTTCTAACTTAACACCTTCAAGTATCAACAGACTTCCGATCAATACAGGGAGCGATGCGAATATCAGAGTCAGGATAACCGCAGCACCGGGATTTGCGATCAAAGATGCTTTAACCATCTGATATGCGATCACGGCACCACTTCCTACGTAGAGCAATCCACCCAAAGAAAGAAGCCAACCGTTGATATTTTTAGGCGACCATCCCCGGTCTTTTTTTAAGGCGAAGATAGAAA
>PULU01000127.1 GCA_003551065.1 Thermoplasmata archaeon
ATATTGAACTTGATACCTAACTAATAGTCTGACTTCACCAAGATATTTACTTGTTACATCAATTCCACCCATCTCTTGCCAATCTTGACTTGCAGTGGTTGCGTCTATAACATTTTCAAACCTGACATTTCCAGATGCCTTAGTTTCGTGTTCATACTGCAAATATTTTAACCCTAAAAAGTCAATGCTGTGGTCTTCATTACCATGTTCTCTTGATTGTAAATCTCCATACTCTCTTGTAGGTATCTGGTCAAGGTTATCTATATGGTCGTTGTTTCCTATATTCTGTAGACTATTATGGTTTCTTGTAGGTATATCTGTAAGATTATCTATATGCTGGTTATTAGTTATATTGGTTAGACTGTCATGCCTCCTCTCTCCAATAGCGTTTAAATTAATATTAGAAACTACTAAATCAAATACTCCCGCCGTCTCGGATAGATAAGTTCCAAGTTTGGCACTATCACATACTAAATATCCACCAGTGCCATCCTCGTTGATACCACTTTTAATGTCTGATTTCATCGTTGAAAACGTATCAGTTTCTCTATTCCAACCATATTTAACCGTCCTTACATCTTTCAATCTTGTAATATTATTTACATTTGTGTTTAAAAACACAACTGCTATAGGTACAATATCTGTAATATCATCTATACTATCAATCGACGGGTGAGCTGGTTCTGTATCGTCTGGAGTACCCTCTAAAGTATGTAATTCTACTCCACCTACACCGTCTTTTCGGAGATAGATTAAATCGTACCTCATATCATTACCAGTATTGTCACTAACTGTAACAGTGCCTCCACCGAACGTCCTTACTTCTCCTATATCTCCGTAATAAACTTTACCAGAGGCTACATTGACTCCTAAAGTACCGTCTTGAGTAACCGTACATTCATTTGATTCTCCTTCAACCACGTAACTTATATCAGTCAATGCGAATGCTAAACTATATACATCAGCACTATGTGGGAAATCGTTATCATCTATTATCCTTCCTAAATTCATATTATCACTCTATACCTTGTTCTTTTAAAATGTTTTTACTCCACGGTCGTTGGTCAAAATATACATCGTAACCGTGACCTAATTTACCAGTCGTACCTAACGCACCTCTAGCATGACCTAATATCAACCTATCGTCTTTGAAATCTTTTACTGTTATTAAAGTCTGTTGTAAGCCTAAAGTAAGATAAAAAGTTGTCATATAACCCGTATCAGCGTACCCTATATCTAAGTCCTTATCAAAATCTGTATCTGTTGTAATGATAGTTACAGTATAACCGTCTGCATCAGTGCCTAACTCTATGTTATTGCTTAAAGGCGTACTAATCTCATATATTCCATCAGACTCTCCTGCTCCCCAGATTTTTACTTCTCCTGTTCTCATATAGAAATCTGTTACATCTCCTCGGATATGTAATTCATTCGTAGTCGGGTCACTACCAGTTATATAATATCTCATCGGTAATAACCAACACCCGTGACTATAGAAATTCGGTATTGAATATTTATAGGTTACATCCTCTTCGTTCTTAATTTCTACATACTTTGGTCGTCTAAAATCTGATACTGGATTACTATCTTCAGGTTTATCGTTAGCGTCATAATTTAAAAGTAAATCTATACTTTTAAATCTCATATCTACATAATAATATCCTCTGAACATACACTGATTAAAATCTTCGATCCAAAAAGTTAAGGGATTCTCTAAATCATCAAGTAACCTAACTTCAACCAATTCTTCCTCGTTACCGTCAAATTCGGCAATACTGTCTATGAATACTTCACCCCTCGTTTTGCTTAATCCTGTAAAAATATCTGTAATATCTTCAATCCTCATCTGTAATTCAAGTTCTTCTATCCTCTCCTGATACTCAAGCCTCGGTGCTTGTGAGCATTTAACAACGGTAATATCAGGATTGATCCTAAACTCATTGACTAAAAATTCACCACCGTTAAAATTCTTCTGTGGATAATATAACCTTATCGCACCTTGCTTTTCCATCCCACCTAAATAATGATGGCTACCTACCAACTCTATCTCGGCACTATAACGTAGATACTGTTGGTCGATGAAATCTCCTGTTAAATTAGATTGTTCAGATAGTGTGTCAATACTATAAGGTAAATCTTCTTTCTTCGAAATATCTCCTACTAATTCCTCTCCGAAGAATTTATCGTATCGGTTCTCTCGCATTATTACCCAGTCGTCACCTTTGATATTAGTATTACTTACGACCTTATTGTAATATTTACCTTTCCCTACCAACTTCTGAATTGAAATACTATGTCCTATATTTTCCATTTCTTCAATAATTGAACTATCTTCGTGTTTAACATCGATAGACACTCCTTCACCCTCATCGTATATATCTACATCGTAAGAAATATTCTCTTCTGCTGGAGTTATCCTACAGTATTTATCAGCATTCAATAAAAATAACTCTTCAGCGGATTTAAGATTACCGTCTACATTTAATATTGGTGGGAATAATGTGATCTCTTCGCCTTGACTGAAACTATTAACTGGTAATACCATATCATACATATCTTCCAGTACTGTGTAATAATCCCTTAATGTGATCTCCCTATCCTGTTCATTAATATCGTCTAATATTATTATATTTTCTTCTCGGTTCAGATTATACCTGTTACCTTCTAAATGTAATTCGTATCTATCAGTTGCTGGAATACCTATCTCGGTGATGTCCCTGATATAACCACCGAAAGCTAAACTTAAATCTCCGTACATATCGTTACCGATACCATCTTGCCTGAAAGGAACTAAGTAAATCTCTATAGGCATACCTGAATTATAGTACATCTTCTCACTAGAGGTTGGTTTATATTCTACCGTACCTGTCATACCTTTATCCCGTTGCCACTCTAACTCGAAATCTGTATAACTGCTATTTTCTCCGTACTTTAGTCTATGTTTTCCTAACCAACTATTGACTTCAACATTCCATCCGATAGCACCTAATACATTCTCGTAGATTGTAACTGGTATCGTACTCTCTAATATTCTGTCATAAGGATAATCGTAATCAGTCCCTGTTTTTGCATAGACTTCAATATTATCTATATTCTTGACAACGTTTAACCCGAAGCCTTCTATATTATTGACCATAACTGATTCTAATACTTCCTCTTCGTAACTATAATCTTCTAAATCTAATATAAGTTTACTGAATTTGATAGTATCTGGTTCTTCTACCAATTCCCTCGGTTCAAATAATATAGCATAAAAATCTGTCGTTCCTTCTCTACCAACAACCACACCGAATTTACCCCAATTTAACGGGTCTTGTTCCTGTACTTTTAATACTTGTTTAGTGTATTTCAAATCTATATTATCATAGACTAACCCGAAGTCATTTGCAGAACCTAATACTCGTTGGTCATCTGGAATTACCCCCACAGAAACATCTCTACCGTACTCTATTCCTCTTAACTCTTGCCTACTTTCTTTGACCGTGATCTCTATAAGAGAGTCTGTATCAATAATCTTCACTATTCATACGCCTCCCTTACTCTTTTACAACTTATACTATAATCAGCCACGGTAGGAGCTGTAACCGATTGGTCTATACCTGTAATCAAGCAGTAACCCGTATAATTCTCTGTAACTAACAGAATCGGTGAGTACCGTTGATTTACTTCAGCTATGTGTTCTAACCTCTCTATGAATACATCGTCCTGTAACCGTGGTATCTTGCCTGTGATAGTGAACTCCTTTCCCTCGCTGTGCTTAAACTTATTCCAAGTCGCTCTTCCTCCCTCGATTTTATAACTCGATATGCTGATACTGGTACTCGGTGTATAACTACTAATCGCACCTAAATAGAGATCACGGTAATTATTATCCTCATCAATAAATGACATCAAAGGATGTAAATCAAATATTTCTATATGTTCTATATCCTCTAGACTAAATAATTTAGGTTTGAAACCCGAAGTCGTGGTCACCCTGAACCTTATATCTCCTCTCATAATATACCTTCGACCACTCTCTGACATCGAACCGAAAGTTTCTTCGATTTGAATTGAACCTCGATGTAATACTAACTTTGAATCATCTTCTCCGTAAGTATCGTAGAACAAAACACTCGGATTACCGCGAGTAATTCCTTCAATCTGTTGGAATATTAAGTATCCTAGTGTGCCGTCTTCACCTATACTTAGTTT
Source organism: Thermoplasmata archaeon (assembly GCA_003551065.1). Lineage (GTDB taxonomy): Archaea > Thermoplasmatota > Thermoplasmata > Halarchaeoplasmatales > Halarchaeoplasmataceae > Saliniplasma. The sequence goes on from PULU01000127.1 coordinate 4,195, forward strand.
CCATACTCTAATAGGTTCGTCAATATAGAACTTGGCGTTATCTCTGATTATTACATTATGTAGATCTACATCTACAGTCGAAGCATAAGTATCTTGGTCTATTACAACCGTATCGTTTATATCGAATTGTGTACTTTCACTACTATACATATTTCTTCACAACATCTCCTATCGGTTCTTCTAAGAACTTGACTAACTTCCTTCTATCTCTTTTACTGTCTATGAAAAATGGGTTCGCTAACTCTACATTTACATTAACTACTGTCTTAGCCTGACTTTCTTGCCTATCTCCACTGTAAGTGGAGTCCTCACCCGATTGTGCCTGTTGTGATTGAATTTGTCCACTCATCAACTCATTAACTGCACCTACTTCATCCTCTGCACCCTCTGACCAGTATTCCATAAAGTCAGAACCCCATCTTTTAGCCATCCTATCGTTCTTGATATAATCGAAACCTAAGAAGTCTGCCGCTGAATCTAACGCATCTGAAGCTGCATCTTGAATGTCACTTACTCCGTCTGTTATACCTGAAGCAAAATTCTCCGTCATATCGTTCCCCCAATCGACTGCATTGCCTGCGAAGTCCGTTATCCTACTACCGATATTCGATAATCCTCCTGAAATTGCATCCCACATCCGTTTACCAATATCTCCGATACCTTCAATCAAACTCTTCGTAATATCGTTACCCATCTCTATCAATGTCGGACTTAAACCTACAACTCCTTTTGCCCAATCTTTTATCCTCGAACCTAAATTACTCAACCCGCCTGAGATCCAATCCCATAGTCTTTGTCCTATATCTCCAATGCCTTCTATCAAACTTTCAACTAACTCGAACCCTCTTTTAATCATAGCCACCGTGAACTCTTCCCACCACTCCCTTGTGGTCATCTTAACTAACTGTTCCCAAACTCGATTAGGTAATTCTCTAAACCAATCTACTACACTCGTAACTATATCCGAAACGAAATTTATAACTCCTTCAAGTATATCTCCCCATAAATCCCACATTATCTCCTTGAAGCGATTAAATAATTCTCCCAACTCATCAAATTGACCTGTAAATAAATAATAAATAGCTAATAAAGCTGTCGCCACGATAGTCTTTATAGTCTCAAATATCCTATTAAACAAATCTCCGAACCCTTCTAAAATTACCGAAGCTACATTTTTAATCCAACTAAACAAAGGTTCTAAATAATTGTGCCATAGAGTATTCAACCCATCTGAAAACCAATTTACGAATTTAGTTACTATCCCGAACCTCTTCTCTAGTAGATAGAGCGCACCTACAACACCGATTATAATAGTTGCAATCCAGAAGAGAGGGTTAGCTAGGAGAGCAACAGTATTCGCCCATACAGAAGCTGTAACAGCCTTTAGACTAGGAACTACTGCTCCTAGATTAATCGTAGATATAGCCATTAGCGTTGGCCCAAGTCCTTGCATTATAGGAACAAAACTCCGTAATGGCCCTAGAGTGTCGAACAATTCTAATTTGAAGTCCTCGAAGGAAGATCTAAGCTCGTCCATCCAAGTAGTATTTTCTTTTACACTATCAGAATATTTCTCAGCCACTCCGTCTGCCTCCTCAACATTCTCCTGCCAAGCCTTTACTTCCTCTTTAGTAAGACCTAGACTGTTATATAATTCATCTACATCTCCATCTGCTTCTCTTACTGCTTGTCCGAACTCCTGTCTTAAATATCTTCCAGATAGGCCAGTCTGATCCTGAAATAGAGCTAACATCCCTGAAGTCTCCTCCATACCTAGATTATATTGTGATAAATCATCCCTAGATCTCTGTAGAGTTTGACTGAAATCTGTCATATCCATAGTAGTAGTATTAATCGCCATAACCAAATAATCCTGTAACTCTGTTAGGTCTTCGGTCTCATATCCGAGTCCACGGATGGCTGGTATTAATTCATTAGCTACATCATCTGCAGAAGACCCTGTTGCATCCCCTATCCTATCGCTAGTGAGGGCTAACTCCCTTAAACTCTCTTCGGACTCTATCCCCTGCTGTGCTAAACTCTCTAAAGTATATACAGCCTCTTCAACTGGGAAGGTGGCGTTACTTAACTCTGTAGCTAGATTAGTTACTTCATCCTGAGTAGTCCCTAGAGTAATAGCAGTTCGGTGTAAGGTCTCCCTCATATCTCTAGTTGAGTTCAAAGCTTGATCCGTAGCATAGCCTAACCCTGTCATCGAAGCTCCTACTGCAATCCCAGCCATATCTATCTCTAAGAGGCTCTCAGAAGTCCCTTCAGCTGTATCTCCCATCGATTGTGTGGAGTCTTCTGCCTCCTCCATAGAGTCTACATAATCCGAGGAGTCTAGGCTTAATTTTCCTTGAAGTTCATCGAACATTTTATCATATATCCTTTAGATCCTTTAGGCTTAATTTTCCTTCCTTCTTATCCCTTATCTTCTCCTGTATAGCTTTCCACCATTCGAACCAAAACCTCTTCTCTCTAGCTGGGAGAGACCCGAACTCGCTAGGTGTCATACCGATTTTCGTAAGGAGGAGACCATAACCTATCCCTTCCTTCGACTTCGCGAAGGTCGTGATCTTCTCTGCTGGGACAAAAAATCTTCGTGTGAACCTCCTAGTGTTAGCTCTCTAAAAGTTCCTATCTGGTCTAATACAGATACATTCCACGACCACCAGTCTATATCCTTATCTTTATCTAAGCTCCACTCAGAGCAGAAGGCTATCAAATAATCTACGAACTCGTCTTGAGGGATATTATCCTTTTCGAAGTCTTCTATAACCTTAGAGAGTATTTGTGAGGCTTTAGATGCAGGTTTGCCGAACTCTATCTTTTCTCCTTTTCCGTTCACCTCTATAGTCTTCGTTAAAGTCCCAGTTCTAGTCTTCTCCGTACACGCAAGTACAGGTCTGCCGTGAGGATCTAAGAGGAGCATATCTTCACTAACTCCTGACTCTAAGATCCTCCTGATTATACCGTGTTCCTCCAGCTTTATATCTAGTTGCTCCTTCCTCGCTGTAATCTTATCGAGCTGTTCTTCTAGCCACTCTTCGTTCTGATATTCTTTAGACATCTATACCACTATCTTAAGCTGTAGTATGATCTAGTTCTATGTCTCCGTGAACCATCATCTCAATACTAGTAACGGGTGGGGTTGATCCCATTTCGATATCGAGGTTATATACTTCTACATCGTGTAAACGATGTGTATGTTCTATATCCCCAGCTTCATTTTTCAGATAGTTAATATCTATAACTACC
>PULU01000033.1 GCA_003551065.1 Thermoplasmata archaeon
CTCTATGATCTCTTTAACGCCCTCTACTAATCTTTCTTTCATTCTCTACCACCAACCATCACTTCGGAGATAAGAACATGACCTGCTCCATCTGAAACCGTAGCAGTCTGACCTTTTCCACAGTGGCCGATACCAGTTTCCAACTCATCAGTGATACCTGTGATGTTCTGAAGTGTTTCAAGGGTGAACCCGTTGAAACTGACATCCCTTAACGGTCTGATGATCTCACCATCTTCGATAAGATACGCCTCCTGAGCATTGAACTGGAAAGTGCCCTGAGCAGGACTGACCTGTCCGCCGCCTGAAGAGCGTGCATAAACACCTTTTCCAGATACCTCATCCAGCAGTTCTTCGAACTTCATTTCTCCAGGTTCCATTATCGTATTGCTCATCCTGACTAAGGGCTTGACCCTGAAATCCTCCGCTCTAGCTCCGCCGTTAGGTTCCATGTCAAGTTTCCACGCGTTCTCCCGGTCTAGGATGAAATCGTTTAGAATCCCATCCTTTACCAGATATCTGACCCTGGATTTAGTTCCCTCGTCATCGTAAGGGAAACTCCCATAGCCATCCATGGTCGGATCATCTTTTATGGTCACTATATCTGAAGCGACCTTCTGACCTAACTTGCCTTTCAAACAGCTGTTGTCACTAGCTACCAAATCGGACTCAGCTGCATGTCCGAAGGCCTCATGTGAGAACACACCTGCGAGGTGTGGGTCCATTATCAAGGGCATCCTACCACTAGGTGGTGTAGATGCCCCCAAGAGTGTTTCCAACCTGTCAAGTACGATCTCAGCTTTATCGAAGGTCTTTTCTGTGATCTCATAACCCCCGGTTCCCCCATATCCCTCGCTTGCTCTCTGTATCGTGTCACTCTTACCGGTTATGATTAGGTAGGTAAGGATCCTTGGGATCTGGAGCTGGATGTGTGTTCCCTCACTGGTGATTATCTCTTTATCCACTAAGAAATCTCGGTATCTCAGATCGGTAGATCTCACAAAATCTCTATCCAATAAACTTTCCAGTTCTTTAAGATAAGAAAGTTTTTGCTCAGCAGATATTTCTCTGAAGTCCTCTTTCATAGACATCTTTACTTTATCACGATTTATTTGGATATCCGCTAAATCAGTTTCACTTCTTTTATATTCGCTGCTCTTTTTGGCCATCTTGAAGGCTCTTTCAGCGACTTTCTCCAAATTATCTATATCATTAGTTCCCACACATCCCCATCCATTATCGTAAAGTACCCTCACCATAGCACCTTCTTCTTCCCCCTGGACGATCATCTCGGGAACACCGTCTTTCAATGTCAAAGCCGTCTTGTTCCAGTGTTCTTTACGGATATCACAATATGCAGCACCGTCTGCAACCACGTTATCTATGATCTCTTTAAAGTTCATATGATAGGATAATAAAAAGAACTGTAAAAACCTTCTGTTTTACGACATCATATGCCAAAAAACCTAAAAAGGAACACGCTATACAAGACCTGCCCATAATGGGGGTATAGGGTAACACGGCATCCTCATGGGCTCCAGTTGCGTGGAATGATCGCCAACCGGGTTTACTGACTGCTCCGCAGGATGATGATCGACTGGAGCGGTGACCCGTAATCCGATAACACATGGAAGGTAGCTCCTTCCGTGGAGGAAACCCGTTGATCGGGGTTCAAATCCCCGTGCCCCCATATTCTTCAAATATGTGGTCACTCCGTGGAAATCTTTGATTTCCACTGGCCCACTCGAAAAGCGAAGCTTTTCTGCGGGTCCCCGTGCCCCCACTATACCTCAGGTTCATAACGTCAAGTAAATTTACTTTTTATTTGTGGATTGCTATCAAAAGGATTTTTTTATTTTAGGGGGTGTTTGTTGAGATACATTTATGAAACACCTTACCTATTTTTTCCCGATGCTCGAAGTGAACGCAAAGATATGGCTCGAAATGGATTCAAAATGCGTGGTTGGCGATGGAAGAGCTGAACTGCTGAGAAAAATAAAAGAAAAGAAATCACTCTCTAAAGCTGCAGAATCAATGGACATGGCTTACAGTCATGCATGGCAGGAGATAAACGAGATATCAGAAGCCGCTGGAGGCCCAGTCATAGAGGCACAAAGAGGGGGGAAAGAGGGGGGCAGTTCACACCTAACAGAGCTCGGTGAACAGATAGTAAAAAGATATGAAGAGGAAAAAAAGATTTTAGAGGATTACCTCTCAGATAGGAACGACTAAAGATTGAAGCAGACTACTTTCTCCTCGGTCATCTCCTCGATAGAGTTCTTTATACCTTCTCTCCCAAGTCCGCTCTTTTTAACGCCGCCGAATGGCATCATATCTATACGATAATCCGACGTATCGTTAACCATGACCCCGCCGACTTCGAGCCCTTCAATAACTTTGAAGGCGGTTTCGATCTTCTCTGTAAATACACCTGCATGGAGACCGTATTCCACCCAATTGGCTTTTTCTATCGCATCTTCTATCTTGGAAAAATGGTACAGACAAACCACAGGTCCAAATATTTCTTCAGTATCAACCTTTGCACCGTCAGGAATTTCAGAAAGAACTGTAGGGTGGTAGATGCTTTTTTCTCGCTCTCCACCGGCTAACAGGCGTGCTCCTTTGTCGACAGCCTCCTTTACCCACTCATCTACACGGACTGCCTCCTTTTCAGAGATCATCGGGCCTATATCCGTCTCTTCGTCAAACTTGTCACCAGCCTTGAGCTCTCTCACAGATCTTACGAAGTTATCCCTGAATTCATCATAGACTTCTTCATGTATAAGGATCCTCTGAACTCCGATACAGTTCTGCCCTGCGGCTCCAAAGGCTCCAGATACACATAATCTAACTGCATCATTCAACTCAGCGTCGTTCATTATGATACACGGTGAATTAGAGCCAAGTTCCATACCAATTTTCTTCAATCCAGCTTTACGAGTTATCTTCAGACCTGCTTCGATTCCACCTGTGAAGCTTATCATCCTGACTCTATCATCAGATACGAGTGCATCACCTACCTCATTACCTTCACCTGTGACTATGTTCAGCACTTTCTTAGGCAGACCAGCATCTAACAATGCCTTTCCGAGTTTAAGCGCGGATAAGGGTGTGGCAGAAGCTGGTTTCAAAACTACGGAGTTCCCTGCAGCGATGGCAGGGCCGACTTTGTGTGCTACCAGATTGAGAGGATCATTGAAAGGTGTGATGGCGCCGATGACACCTATCGGAAATCTACAATAATATCCGGATCTATTTTCTGATCCTGGAACGCTGTCGAAGGGTATTGTTTTACCTGTTATCCGCCTGGTCTCTTCAGCAGAGATCGTGATCGTATTGATAGCCCGGCGCACCTCACTTCTTGCTTCTTCTATGGTTTTACTACCTTCTCTAGCGATCGTCTCTGCGAATTTATCCCTCTTCTTTTCCAAGATATCCGCGGTTTTTTTCAATATCGTGATCCGCTTATGCACGGGCATATTTCTCGATATATCATACCCTTCTACAGCTTCTCTTATGGCTTTATCCATATCTCCACGATCACCTTTTGGAACGGTGTCGATTAATTCCCCATCATAAGGGTCGGTCACAGATATCCTTTCTTCCTTATCTACCCAATCGTCGCCGATGAGCATCTTCATCCGATCTCACTCCTCTATCTGAGCTTTCTGCAGTTTATCACTGTAATCAATGAAAACCGTTTTTATCTCGGTGAACTCTTCGATAGCGGTGGTACCTGCTTCCCGCCCACCATTACCTGTGTTCTTTACTCCCCCAAAGGGAAGATGTACTTCAGCACCGATCGTAGGTGCGTTCACATATGTGATTCCTGTTTCGAAATCATCGATGGCTTCGAAGGCTTTGTTCACGTCCCTCGTGTATATGGATGAAGAAAGACCGTATTCTACATCGTTAGCTATCCTTATGGCTTCGTCGTAATCCTTTACTTTCATTACACTCAGTACCGGTGCGAATATCTCTTCTTTCGTGATCCTCATACCGTGCTCAGCTTCGAAGATAGTAGGTTTTACAAAATAACCGTCACGGTATTGCTCACCATCCAGTTCACCACCGTAGATAAGTTCAGCACCTTCTTCTTTGCCTATTTCCACATATTCCAAGTATGTTTTAAGCTGTTGCTCACTGGACAGTGGTCCCATATCGACTTTTGGATCTACTGGATCGCCTATCGACAGATCTTTCGTCCTCTTAACTAGCTTCTCCATCACTTCGTCGTAAACACTATCTTGAACTATCAAACGGCTTGTCGCAGTACATCTCTGCCCTTGGCTTCCAAATGCACCGAACAAAATTCCTTCAATAGCTAGATTTATGTTTGCATCATTCATTATAATCTGAGGGTTCTTTCCACCCAATTCGAGTTCCACTGGTTTTAGTTTATTAGCTGCGTTCCTGTAAACATGTACTCCTGCATCTACTCCGCCTGTGAACGAAATCGAATCAACATGATCATTCTCCACTATCTCGTTACCAACAACACTGCCCGGGCCTGTTACCATGTTCAAAACACCCTCAGGTAGTCCGGCTTCTTCAAAGCACTCTATCAACTTAGCAGCGCACAGCGGAGTCATCGATGCGGGCTTGAAAACTATAGTGTTCCCGCTTACGAGGGCAGCACCGATCTTCCAACAAGGTATAGCTGTTGGGAAATTCCAAGGTGTTATGCAGCCCACCACACCGATCGGCTGTCTCACCGTCATAGAGAATTTGTTCTTGAGTTCTGATGTCGTGGTTTCGCCTAGTAATCTCCTTCCTTCACCAGCGATATACTCTAAGAAATCTATAGATTCCTGAACATCACCTCTCCCTTCTTCTATTATCTTACCCATCTCACTGCTGACCAAATTTCCCAATTCGTCTTTTTTTTCTTTCATTATCTGAGCTGCTTTGAGTATGATATTTCCTCGTTCAGGTGCGGGAGTTTTCTTCCAATCCTGGAAAGCATCTTCAGCTGCTTCGATGGCTTCTCTAGTATCTTCTTCGTTGCCTAAAGGAAATTCTGCCAATTTCTCTCTAGTTGCAGGGTTTTTAGTTTCGAAGGTTTCTCTATCCGCTGGTCTTGTCCATTCTCCGTTTATGTAAAATCCGTATTTTTCATCCATATTAACACCGATATTTTTAGTTAAGAATATCGCCCTATTAAAAAACTTTCGATGTGGAAATATAGTAAATTTTAACGAAAGCCGATTACCCAAGTGTATCTACGAGTCAAACTCATTTTAGACCCCATTAGTTCTTTCGGTAGGAGGGAAAGAGGGTAGGTTGCCATATCAAAGTCCCGTGACTATGTCTTTGTAATAAATGAAACGGAAGTGAATGAAATCGTCGAAGAGATCGAAGATAAAGATAACATAATCTTCAACGACAGATCTATTATCTTCGAGAGTTGGTTGAAGAATCTAGAACATCGTTTACGATTTAGTATCACTTATAAAGGTTCAGAATCCCCGTGCCCCCATATTCTTCAAATATGTGGTCACTCCGTGGAAATCTTTGATTTCCACCGGCCCACTCGAAAAGCAAAGCTTTTCTGCGGGTCCCCGTGCCCCCACTATACCTCAGGTTCATAACGTCAATGAATCTTGACTTGTGTTTTTCGATTTAAACTAAATTTTAACTATTAGATATAGTTCCTTTTATACCTCCTCATCCAAAATAGAAGCATTGAATCGGAAACTTTATTATCATATAGTAGCATTAACTAATAATAAGTGATAAAATGCCTACTTCATACAGCATCCCTAAGGTATATGAGGATGAGATAGAAGCCGTAGTCAAGGCGGGATACTATTCGAGCAAATCTGATGTAGTTAGAGATGCGATACGTCTCCTTTTTGAGACCAAAAGCAATCTTAAACTATCTGCAGCTATAGAGATGTACAAGGATGGAAAAGTGACCTTGAGCAAAGCCGCTGAACTATCAGGAGTAGATACGATCTCCTTCAAAGAAATCTTGAAAGATAGGGGGATCAAGATCGAGGTCCAGGTAGAGAACAAGGAAAAGCTGGAAGAAAGGGCAAAACTGCTCGACGAATGATGTGAAAGGATGGACAAGACGCCGGTACTAGTCGACATAAATATACTATCTACATTTGCAAAAATAGAGAGAATCGAGTTGTTGTTCGAGATAATGAATAGAGAAAAAGTACACATTTCAACTCATGTTTTACATGAACTGGATATGGCGGAAGATGTGGGTTATGCTTTCGTTCAGATCATCTTTGATCACATCGATAAAGAGAAGATCTCAATAGATGAGCGACAGAGAGGTCGAAGTTTATAGAGATCTACCAGAGTCCTTCGGAATGGAAGATGGAGTTTCACAATTTTTTGATAGGTTCCTCCTCAATGATCCGGCCCATGCCCTCTAAAGACGTATCCAACATGATCTTATCCCCGATGTTTGTCACGTGTTCCATGGATATCCCTAGCCTTGTTTTCGAAAGTAAAGATTTCTCCAGATCTAAGGTTTGTAAGATCTCTTTGTTCACCTTGACCAGCATGGAAAGGATACCCAAAGACTTAGTATCGATCAAAATGTCATCTACTTTACCGACATAATTCCCATGGCTAGCGGATATCTCCATACCTACGAAAGACGATATCACATCTTTATCGGAGATGTCTTGAAAGTGAAGGTGTAGATTATCATAGGATTCTTTTAAAACTATATTATCTGTAAATGCTCTAACGTGTTCTACCCCAATCCCTAGCTTCAAGGAGGACAATAATGGTTTATCCTCTCTAGATCGTCGATCACTTCTTTGTTCATCTTGGTCACGAGTTCATCTATCTTAAAATCCCCATCATATGTCAAATCAACCAATTTACCCATATATCGACCGTCATTGCTCAAAACATCTTTACCTTTTACGTCATTGAATGCCTTCATATTAATCCCTCATTAAAAAAACATATAGTATGATTATATTTTAATTTTTTTAAGACCGCTTCTAAAAGCTCTAAATAGATCTTTATTTCAAAATCTCGCTAGTATCTTCAAATGTTCAACAATATCTCCTCCAAGAGGGGCGATAGATTTAATTTTGGCTATTTTCATCCGATTTAGTAGGTGGGATGGGGAAATATTTATCATATTTTAATAGTAAATCTTGAAAAGCAATAAAATCAACCAATTATATAGGGTAATTTAACTAGATATCATTATAACACGCTAAAGAATTCCAAATAAAG
>PULU01000098.1 GCA_003551065.1 Thermoplasmata archaeon
GAAAAGGCCCAGGAATTGGGAGTTTATGGCTGGGTCAAGAATCTACCAGATGGTAGAGTCGAAGCTGTTCTCGAAGGCGAGAAATCTAAAGTAAATGAATTGATAAGATGGTGCAAAAATAATCAACCATACGCTAAAGTAGATGATGTGAAGATAAAAATTGAAGAACCATCTGAGGAATTCCAACGATTCTTTATCAAGCGATAAAGCTATCAAGAACTGATGTTCAGATTTTCCATCCGTGAATCTATCTTACTTATGTATTGTTTTGCATCGTCTGGGAACATATCCTTAGCCTTTTCATAAAATTCGACAGCCTTATCGATGTCGGACATATCCTCGTAAATCCTTCCCAACTCATAATGGTTTTCCGCAAAATTGAAAGGTATATCGAATCCATCAAGCACCTCGTTGGATCTCCGCAGCCAATCGAGACCGTTATCATAGTCCTGATTCATCCGGGATATTATGCCCTTTACTCTATATACAGAAGATAACCCGACGGCATCATCCATACTCTCCATCATCTCTTCTGCTCTCTTGGCATATTCCATTGCTTTTTCTAAATCGCCTTTTTTAGCGAGAGCCTCAGCTTGATTGAAACGTCCCCATCCCACGAAACGTTTGTTTCCTATCTTTCTAGCGTTATCGATTGTCCTCTGGAAATGTTCGATAGCTTTATCCCATTCTTCCTTTTTCATGTATTGATCGCCGATGTTATTATTTGCCCTAGCCAAGTCACGGAAAGCGTTTTGATTTTTCAATGGAGGTAAACTTCTCATGTAGTATCTTATGGCGATATCGTTCTCACCCTTTTGGGCATATGTATTGCCCATATCGATATATGTTTGAGCTAATACATAATTTTCACCAGCTTTCTTCCCTTTTTCGATGGATGTTTTATAGTGTTCCACCGCTTCAGAGAATTTACCTTCCCTCCATCTAAGGTACCCTAACCCTCTCATACAATCTGCTATCCCGACTTCATCTTGGAGCTTTTCATATATCTTCAGAGCCTTGCTATATTTCTCTTCTGCTATCTCGAACTCTTGAGCTTCTCTATCCATATGTGCTAGTCCACGGATAGCGTCAGCTTCAGACTTCTTATCATTAATATTTCGAGAGATATCGATAAGGGATTCATAGGCCTCTTTGCCTTTCTCCCACATGTTAACATCAAAGCATAGATCGCCCAGCTTTTTCAGGCAATGTATCATTTTGGATTCTACATCAGATATATCTTTGGCTTTTTCTAATGATTCAAAAGCTCTTTTATAATGTTCCACTGCAGTTTCTATTGCGAATCTACTTAAGGCCTCTTCTGCGGATTTCTCAGAATATTCATAGGCTTTGGCATAGACTTTTCCAGCGTAAAAATGTCTGCTCAAAGCATAATAGTGGTCTTTCAATTCCCCTTGGTAAAATTCTTCGATAGCATCTCCTATCTTTTTATTCAAAACCCGTTTCCTACTTTTCCCCATATTTTTATAGATATTAGTTCTGATCTGAAGATGGTTGAACCTATATACTTCAACTGAGGTATCCTCTTTCTCTTCGATAAGACCTTTAGATTGTAACCCCTCTATAATATCTAGAAGTTCTATAACATCTACATCCATAGCGTTCTCTAATAATTCAAAATCGAATTCGGTCCCGATAACTGCAGCATACATCAAGATATTTTTTTCCTGTTTATCCAATCTTTCTATCCTTCTACTGGTGATGTCTTTTATAGAAGCTGGTATCGATATATCTGAAAGTTCTTCTTCAGGATCCCAATTATATGAGTAAGGATCAATAACACCTTCATCCATCATCGAGTTCAATATCTCTATAACATAATAGGGATTACCTTCGCTTTCCCTGTATATCATGAGTAAAAAAGATTCAGGTAGGTCTTTAGTTTTAAGATAATCTTTGATCATATCTCCAACGGGTTGAAAACCTAGTCTTTCTACATCAAAGATATCTACCAATCTTTCTTCTTTCATCCGATCTAGGATCGTTTCGATGGGTAGTTCTTCATCTCGAGTTTTTAGTTCTTCTGGCCGATAAGCCCCGACTATGAACACCCTACTCTCTGTGATCTTCCTTGCTAAAAAATGTAGGAGTTGACAAGAGGATAGATCGATCCACTGTAGATCGTCGATAAAGATAAAGATAGGATTTTCTCTAGAGAGTCGGTCGATCACCTCCAAAAAATCTGTAAACATAGCTTCCCGTTTATCTGATAAAGAGATATCTTGAGTATCTGAGACTTTTTTTGTACCTACACCGATCATCCCCATTGATGAACCTGATGTTGGAGATCTATTTGACATATTTTTTGCAGCACCCATACCTATGTATGAATTTTCTTCTTGGACTTCACCTTCTCCTTTAATATAATCCCCTAGAGCGTCAACTATAGGTAGGTATGGTTCTGTTCCCTCATGGTAAAGACATCTACCATTAAAAGTTTTGAATCCATCTTTTTTACATTTTTCCTCTAATTCCTCGGCAAGTTTAGTCTTGCCAACACCAGCTTCACCTCTAAGTAATACAAATTTACCATTACCTTTGATAACTTGATCTTTAAAACTATCTAGTTCTTCTAATTCATTTTTTCTATTTACAAATTTCAGTTCATCTTTTTCTTTAGTTTCTGTTCTGATAGAAGACATAACACATCTGCTATTAAATCACGTTGTTTATAGTTTTCGTATAAAAACCAATCTCTACTTTTTAGATCTATATCTGATATGGATCTTGAGTATAACCTTTATGATGATAAAAAGAATAATAAAGGACTTAGCCTATATGATAGACTAGATAAGAGGAGGCAAATATGAGCCCTAGATATATCTCTGCGGTTATAATTATAGCGATAATTCTGGTTTTTGGATCAGGAGTTCCTGCTGAAACAACTGTTACTAATGAAGATATTCAGGAAGGATCTGAAACAGAACTGAAATATTTAGAAGAACCTGATACATCAACTATTGTTCCATTGAGTGGTGAGGAGGAACTCAACGCTGAAAACGGAAACGATGAAACTAGACTATTATTTGAAGAGTTTGAGAACGACGTCTTTCCGCCCGAAGGATGGGAATCTGGTGATGGTTGGTATCGTACAGAGCAAGAATATCACAGCGGAGGTGCTTCAGCTAGAGTTGATTTCAGTATGGATGAAGAATACAATGAAGCTTTATGGACACCCTGGATCGAGCTAGGCGACGATCCTGAGCTGTTCTTTTGGGAGAAGTCGGATTGGGTGGATCATTATGACGAACATCACAGGGTATGGGTCTATGATAATGATGAAGAATTTCACCCACTCCATACCTTTTCGGATGCTAGAGATTATTGGAGGAGACGGAACTTTGAACTGGACGAATGGTCGGGAGAAGAGATAAGGATCGTATTCCAGTATTATGGAGACGATGGTACGAACTGGTACATAGATCATGTTGAGATGTTCTCGGACACGTACATGAGAGTGATGAAACCTATCATTACCGTCCCCCAGATCAGGGAAAGAGAAGATACTGTGGATATATGGGTCAGGAATAAAAGAGCCGAAGAGAACACATCTTGGGAGGCCTCGCTCTATAAAGAATACACTGATGATTATTATGAGGAATTCGAGATCGAGATAACCGATGTAGAGAAGGCGGACCATAGAGGCAGAAATGATTGGTATCTCACAGCCGAGATACCCGAAGTAGTTAGAGAAGAGCTCTATGATCTCCATGTGAGTGATGGAACCGTGACAGTCGAGAGCATACAGTCCGTTGATGTCGTCGATGAGATCACGGATCAGTTCTCTTTCGTGACAGCGGCTGATCCTCATATAGGCTATTATGATGATGGTGAACCAGCGGCTGTCAACCGTTTCAGACAATTCATACGTGAGATGAATCTGATCAGACCGGATTTTGTGACCCTAGAAGGTGATATCTCGGATAAAGAGCCCCTCTGGTGGGCTACGCAAGATCCTTACCCGAGTGAGCAGGACGAGAAGGTTTACCAGCTGCTGCAGGAACTCGAAGTCCCTGTTTATACCGCACCTGGCAATCACGACTTTTCCTATGTCAACGATGATGATCCCGATTACAATATAAGGTCTTACCAAGAGTGGATCAATCCCCATCTAAATTACACTTTTAATTATGGGGATGATTATCTTTTCGTGGTACAGAACTCGGGTAAATATGCTGGCCTAATTAATCCGGATGGGATGATGACCATGGATAATGTCACATGGATGGAGGACGTACTGGCGGATAATATGGATACGACCATGCGTTTCATCCATCAGCATCATCCCGTGTATCCCGATGAACTCGATGATAGTGCGGTAAGGGATGCCTACCTTCAGGTGATCGAGGACTATGATGTAACTGGTGTTCTAGCAGGTCATGTACACACGAACAGGGACATATACGATGCAGATGGGAACGAGATACCCGGCGATCCAACCCAAGGAGAAAGACCTCTACACGTGACTACTGGTGATATCGCAAAAAGTGTCCACGAATATCGATTTGTCCGTATAGATGGTGACGAGATAGAATCACTGACTTACGATTTAGATGGTGACGGTGAAAGAGATGATAAAGCGGGTATCCCTCTTGGAGGTATAGAAGTTAATTATTCTCCAGAAAACGACGGAACTAACACGGAAGTTGTTGCTACTGTGCAAAACGCTCTTTACGAGAGCTTTGAGGATGCTGTAGTCGAATTCACCGTTCCTTCACCTAACCCGGGATACGAATATCATGTAGAGAACGCAACTATCCTAGAGAAGATAGATACGGGTCAAGAGACTATATTTTATGTAAGTACGGATGTAGAAGCGGATAGTACAAAACAGGTGACAATAAGACTCGATCATTATATCGATTCTTTACCTGCGTCAAATATAGGTCCGAATGAAGCTACGATGGAAGGTTGGATACCGGACATAGGTGAAGAAGTAGAACCTTTCTTTAGATACCGGGAATACAGTAGTGATGAATGGATAGAAATACCCTTAGGAACCATGGAAACTCCTAGGTCGATATCTCACGATCTGACTGGATTAGATCCGATTCAGAGATACGAATTCAAGGCCGGTGTTCAGATAGGAGAGGATGAAAGAAGGATAATCGGAGAGACGATGAGATTCGTCACCGGTGACCTTACCAGGACCACTCAGACAATGCAAGAATGGAGTAGCTATGAACAGATGGAGGGTATGGAGATAGAGAACAACGAGATCATGCTGGAGATGTCTGAGTTAGACGAGACCTTTGAATTCACTGGCGAGATGGAAACATATCCAACAGGAGATAATACTCATCTGAGAGTCGAGATGCTCGGTGCAGGTGGAGGAGGATCGATACAGGGCGGTGATTGGACAGGTGCTAGAGGTGGAGACGGCGGCAGACTTGAAGCCATATTCGATATATCGAACTTTACGGAGCTTAATATATACGTAGGAGAGGGAGGACGAACTGGAGATGGCTCTTCTAGCAGTATAAATAACCCCGGAGGCTGGGGGGCTTCGCATGGTGGTGCAGGACAGGAAGATACCTATACATATGGTTCTCCCCATTCAGGTGCAGGTGGAGGATCTACTGAGATAGTTGGTGTAACTGAAGATGGAACCGAGGTCTGGCTGGCCGCTGCTGATGCAGGCGGGGGCGGTGGTGAAGTTGAAGATATAGATATGGTCGGAGTAGACGACCGTGCCGTCGCCGGCGGAGGCGGTGGTGCAGGTGGTCTAGGAGGGTCATCTGATTACATGGACGGGGACGATGCTGAAACTGCAGATCAAGGAGTTACGCCACGGTTTGGTACAGGTGAGGGCGGACAAGGCGGTGACGCCTATAGAGACTGGGGGTCCGATGATGAACATGCTGCATGGCCTGGTGATCCTGGGGGATTTGGATTAAACTATGAGTACCTTAACGAAATCATCGAAGCTGAGATAGGCGGTCATCGATTCTCCGGTGGAAATACTAATTACAATCATGGAGAATACGATCCCTTCAGGGACGGGCAGGATGGCATGATATCCGCTACATTTAGAGATTTGAATACGAGTAAGGGGATCAGGATCTCCGAGCCCATGGAACTAGATGACATAGAAAAGGTCTATGACAGTATCATCACCTGGGAAGCTGTGACCCCGGGAGATTCTCATGTAGAAATATACACAACTGTAAACGATGGTGAAGGACCCAGTGAAGATGATTGGATAAAAGCTGAAAACGGTGCTTCCATCCCAGGACTAGATGAGATACAGGACTTCCAGGGAAAATATCTTTGGACGAAACAGGTACTGAACTTGAACAATGCTTCAGAAGTACCAAGGGTCGATAGTATAAGTGAGGCTATCATGGATATCAGGACTATGGACATCCCATTATTCGCATACGAAGCATCAGCCGGGTGGAATTTTGTATCATTCAATCTGATGCCAACAGACGCATCACTGGAGACCATACTCGAAGATGAGGAATACGGCATATCAGGCAGTTATGAAAAGGTGATGTACTACGACTCTAGAACGGATGAATGGATTTCCTATGTGCATGGTAGAGATGACTTCAATGATAATATACTGTGGGACGAAACAAAAGGCATGTGGATACGGATGGAAGTGTATGATACCCTCACTGTGACCGGCGGTGAACCAGACTTAACTGATATCGAACTTGACCCAGGCTGGAACATGGTCGGCTATCCAAGTTCAGAGCCAATTATCGGTGGTGTACCCGAAGAGGTGACAGTCATCGGCTATTTCGATGAGGATAGAGAGACAAACATCGCCTACGATGATGACCCAGATGGTTTCGAATTTGAGCCTGGTCGGGGGTACTGGATGTACAACGAAGGAGATGAAGAAGTAATATGGAATATCGGGTATTGATTTGAGAAATCTATGTACCTAATCGTAAGGTTACATATTAAATGAAAAAGTACGCCGTCGACCGGATTCGAACCGGCGACCGCTCGGTTAACAGCCGAGTGCTCTGCCACTGAGCTACGACGGCAATCACTACCTGCATCAGGATAGTTTTAGTGGATACCTTATATGGGTGTAGAAAGAGGTTATATTAAAAATCTTTTCTCATAACCCGGTTTATTACGCATTTTTTCAATCACATATATCATCGTGAAGAGAATATGCTAGGTCACCTATATTTTTCAAGAA
>PULU01000046.1 GCA_003551065.1 Thermoplasmata archaeon
AGTCCACCCTATTGCGAAAACCGCAATACATTAATTGAGTTTAAAGTATATCAATTTGTTCTTTTTCAAATGACCGTCTTAAATGATTCAATAATCGCTTAAGACTTTCGGGATGAAGCCCGACTCATGATCCATCTTAACTATCCGAAATCGTTTTTCACCCGTACATTCTTCTATGTGCATTTATTATAGCGTGTAAAATTATACCAGTCATACCGGCGGTCAATCCTCCAAAGAAAAGTAAAACTGTAGCAAAAACATGTCCTACTGGCCATATACCTATTTCGTTGTATATCAACACGGTCCTTATGCCCATATAGATTCCCATTAAAAATGCTATCAGCCCGGGAACTCCGAAAGTGAGTAAACTGTGCTTTGTCTCTACATACCTTATGATACTCCCTATTACACCTAATCCATGCATGATCGGATTTTCTGTTGAAGTATCCCCTTCATAACTTACCGAGATAGGAACTTCTTGAATAGCTAAACCGGCTTCTTTAATCTCCATCAATATCTCTGCTGAAGCACCCATACCCATCTCCTTCGGATTTACTTTTTCTAATGCTTTCCTAGAGAGTGCTCGAAAACCACACTGACCGTCAGTGATCCTTCTGACTTTGCCATCCGGATCAATATAACTCATATTGTTAGTACTCAACCTCGTTAAAACTTTGATACCAAATCTTCTATATCTAGGGATTTTCTTTTCGTGCTCAGGATCAAGAAATCTAGATCCTATAGTAACGTCAGCTTCATTTTTTAAAACCTTTTCCATAAGTTTAGGTATCTCATATTCAGGATGCTGTCCGTCGCCGTCCAAGAACACGAGGACTCCCGCCTCATTTTCACGGGCATGATGGATAAGGGTACCCAGAGATGCCCCGTAGCCTTTGTTTTTCTCGTGTCTAATAACAGTTGCACCTGCTTCTTCTGCAAGTTCCATCGTTCGGTCTTGACTACCGTCGTCCACAACGACTACTTCATCGACATATTTTTTGGCTTTCAAAACCACACTAGCTATAGTGTTCTCTTCGTTATAAGCAGGGATACCTGCGACTGTTTTCATTTTACTTATAGGACCAGAGAATGTACTAGAGACTTCGTTTTCATCTCTATAATTTGGAAACTCAACTGAAGTACGGTGTATAGTCGATATTTCCGCCGTTGTATTCTCCATATTCTCACCCCCACAAATTAAGATTACTTTAGGGATTCTAATCCCTTTTTTATTCTAAATACTCCAAAGATTTTTTCTATATATCTCTTCGAGGTTCTGTGTTATATGCATAACCCTTTTCTGCTCTCCTTTGAGATTATAGGTTTTATCTCTGAAAGTCAACTCAAAAGTATTAGGATCAAAATGACGCAACATTTGTTTTACATCTAGGTTAGGTACGGATCTTTTTTCAAATATGTAGTTTTCGATTATATGGCCTTCGATGTTCATGATCCAATCTTCCAGATTTCTTCCGAAATGATCAAAAAGTTCATCTTTATCGATGTTGAATCCGGAGTTAGAGCCAAATAAATGTTTAAATTCTTTTGTCTTTATTATCTCTTTGGACAATCTTTCTATCTGTTGTAGCAGTTCTGAAATACTGCTGTAAGTAAAAAGCAGCATATGGATATGATACCATATCCTGTCCTCATCGCCTTTTTTAATCGATATTTCTAGAGCCTTAAAAGCTCTCCTTGAAAGAGTAGACATCATGTCTAGTTCGTATATCAAGGCCCTTTTCATTTTTATTTTATAGGTGTCCCCTTCCTCATTCAATATTGTTTTATTTTTAGGCTTTAGGTACGTCATATCGTAACTCATACTACAACCCCCATTCATTTCAATTGGGTAATTTTCTTTACACCCGATCAAAGAGATATCCAGATCCTTAACATAGCTAACTCTGATACCACTAACCCTATTCTCATCACCAAACCTTGGTTCGATTCAAGCTAGAGGCTATGTAATCGTAATAATATTAGTTTATATCTCCCAATTACGTTATCTTAAGGTTAATATATGCTGATAGTATAAATAATATTTATTCCAAAAGATGCACGAATTATGTCAAAATTATGTCATAATTAATTACTTATATAGTGCAAATTATAATTTATTCTATTTGAGAAAGAAGTTAAAAATTGCGTTTCTTCAGTCTTTATATTTGATAAATATATGTAATCCGGATATAACAGCCTTAATAGACAAACAGATTATTTTTAAGGATGTTCGCAGAATGAGAAAATCAATCCTTCGATTTTGTCTTTCTGATTTTTATTAAGATCTATCGTACAGTATATATTATCCTCATATCTATGATTGTCAAAAGGGGATCTACCATTTATAGTCTTCAATTCTCCTTCTTGTAAAACTTCTTCGAATATCTTTTCGTATTCCTCATTCGGGAATAGGTCAAAGTGATTCTTTCCTATTATGTCTTCAGGTTTATAACCCGATTTTTTTGCATAGGCTGAATTAACATAAATAAGGTCAAAATTTGTATCTAGATAAGCCATCATAACTTCAGAATGTTCCATAAGGGCATCTAAGATCTCGTTTTGCATCTCCTCTTTTGTGATATCTTTGATCAATAGTAGAAAACCTTTATGTTCCTCTTTATCGAAACATAAAATATCTATAGATACGAGTACTTTTTTATTATCTCCTGATTTTGTCTCTATTTCTGCTTTACCCTCAAAGAAGTCTTGCTTTTTTGAAACTTGGTTAAGCATTTTGTTGATGTTAGGTTGTAAAAATTTTTTGATGTTCTTACCATACATCTCTTGGTCTTTGTATCCTGTTATATTCTCAGTACTTTTATTGCTGAATATAACCTCTTTATTTTCATCTATGATTATGATCCCCTCTCTTGTTTGCTCTACAATTTTTTTGTATAATTTTGTTGGATTAAAGACTGTTTTGAGTTTTCCTTTGATGTCTTCCAGAGCTTGATAATTATTTTCAAGTTTAGGACTTAAAAAATATACTTTACCGTATCCCTCACCAGATGATTCGATGAGATCGTAATCCATGAGTACATCAATATGGTGTTTGATGGTTCGATAATTGAGGTCAAGTATGTTTGCTAACTGGTTTTGATTATAGGATCTCTCTTTCAGCATCTCCATTATATTGATCCTATTTTCTCCACCTTGTTGACCAAGGATTATATAAGAAAGCTCTCGTTTTATATTGTTCATGATCCACCCACTTTTGGATAAATATTGGTTATCAGAATATATAGCTTTTTCCCAATTATTGTTTTATGAATTCTTTCTATAAGTCAAGGTCTGAAAAGTAGCCATTATCTCATCAACTTCTAGAATTGATTCGATCAAGGGATGTCCTAACTCAATTAAATGATAAGAGTTTTTGACTCCAAGTCGTTTATCGTAGAATCGTTATAATGTGATTTTAATATTGTTCTAGATAAAAAAATCAGGAAAGATGGTCTATTTTAAAACTCCTTGAAAAAAAGTGATAAACCTATGAAAATCTCATTCTATCGGTACATATATGTCTATAATTGAATCTGGATCATCGGAACCTTTGAATCGATGATCATAATACTGGACATGGAAAGGATATGATTGAGTATATTCCGATGTGTCGATCCATCTGTATACTTTTTCGAACGCTTTCGTAAAACCACCCTGAGCGAACCGATGAGTAAATACAGCGTATTTAGAACTGGGCAGCACCTTTACGAAACATGATAAAGGTATATCTTTTATGTCTTTCACTTCCACACCTGCAAAACAGAGATGATGTCTTTGTCCGAGATCATCGACATCGATATGTACTTCGTAACTTACACCCTGGATCTGATTTTTTATCTTTTTAGAAACCTTTTCAAAATCATCCCAAAGTCCACTTACATCGATATCTCCTGCATATTTTCCACGATCGATCAATCCTACCAATGTGATCTCTTCTTTTTCTTCTATCTTTGGCTTCATATCGCTCCTAAATAATACTAAAAACTTGCTAAGATATATAGGTTTCTTAGATTTACATACAGGTTATATAACTCTTGTATTATCTTATTAAATAATATGAGTGAAGATGTCGCAACTTGTGGGTTGATCAACCAGGGATGATGATATACCGGGCTTATATTGGCAAGAAAGGATCTGATAAGTTGATAGACTGGTTCTTTGAGATGGGATGGATTTAGAAAAAGAGACTTACAAACTGCTGTGAGTGTTCAGACTTTTCATGTCAACCTCTTGATGAAATGGATCATGGGGATGAGGTATAATTAAGATATCTGAAAAGGTTGAAATCTAAAAAAATAAAGAAAAATAAAGGGTTTTATGGTTTTCAATAGTCTACTGTCCACGTGGTTTCTTCTTCTGCATACAGGTAGTATCCTTGACCAGGTTCGAATTCGAATTCATCGACTTCAACGTAAGCGATGTTGTTGTCCTCTTTTGCATCGAAGTAACCTACCGTCGTAACCTCTGTGGGCAGTGTTTCTTCTCTCATCTCAGCACTCGGATAGCTCACCATGTTCCATCCTGGATTCAGTGTGATTTCAGTACTCGTAGGTTCGTATCCCTCTATTGTCAACGTATCGTCAGAATTCATCTGTATCCACATACCTTTGGTTTCGTCCCAGTGGATCTCATCGTTGAAATCATCTCTTCCAGGTATGTATGACATCCATTCATCAGAATCAGAATCGTAGTACATCACTTTTTCATAACTGCCCGATATGCCGTTCTTTTCATCTTCGAGTATAGATTCGATGTAGGTATCCTCCAATTCAAGATTGAAAGACACATAGTTCCATCCATCAGAATCTTCATCTTCATACAACTCGATATCCATTGTTGAAGTTGCGGGTTCAACAGTTACCACTGTTATAGGGGAAGTAGCTCCATCGTAAGTAGCTGTCACATCATAATCTCCAGCTTCAGTTTCATAGAATACACCATTTATAGCGTTCTGCCAGTCAAAATCATCCACTGCATCAGTTATCAGATTACCGTACTCGTCCTCAGCCTCTGCATCGAACTCTAGTTCCTCTCCTTCTTCGACTACCTGATCCTCTTCAGGATAGATCGTAACACTATCGACCTCTCCAGGTTCGACATATAGTGAAACCGTATCTTCTGTGCCATCGTATTCGCCGGTCACTGTCCATTCTCCTGCACTATAGGCTGTGACCTCGTTATCAGTCCATTCTGAATCATCTATGTCATCAGACCAGGTCGCCTCTTCGGTAACATCGAATTCGTTGCCCCATTCGTCTGTAGCTGTTGCTGTATATGTCTGTGTATCACCGGCCGTTATCTCAGAGTACTGCGGAGATATCTCTATGCTATTGGCTTCTGCAGGTTCGACAGTCACAACCGTTACAGGGGAAGTAACTCCATCATAGGTCGCTGTCACATCATAATCATCGGTCGTAGTTTCATAGAACACACCGTCTTCGGCATTTTGCCAATCAAACTCTGTCGGATCGCTCTCTATAACTTGCCCGTCTTCATCAAGTGCTTCAGCATCGAAAACCAATTCTTCACCTGCTTCGACTACCTGATCCTCTTCAGGATAGACGACGACCTCCTCAACCACGACATCATCATGTTCAGTGGTAAAGATCCAAGTATCGCTAGTTGCAATCTCTTCACCATCGTCGGATTCGGCGTACCATTCGTATGATGTGCCCTGCTCAAGATCCTCCCACGTATGCTCTGCTCTTTCACCATGTTCAACTTCTTCTACAGTTCCTATAACGCTGTCATCAGAGGCGTCAAAGAATGTAACATCCATGGTCAAGTCTTCCGGTTCATCAACTGTTTCCGTAAGAGGGTTCCAAGCATCACCTTCGTAACTGACCGTGTTATAATCGTCTTCAACATGGACAAAGTAATTTATCTCAGTACCTTCATCGTATGCACCTAGCTCTGCTTCATAAGTGTCTACACCAACGTTGATCATCTCGATCTTATCAAATTCCTCGGCAGAGTTTGTATCATAGTATACATGGGCTGTATCCATCTCAGCATCCGTAGATATCTCAGCCTCTACAACGATATGATCACCTGACGTTGCATCCACCTCGATTATATCTATCGATGGAGGAGCATTCTCCACAGGTATCTCTCTAGTAGTACAATGTATAGCTCCACCAAGATCTGCTACTGCTTCCGCATCCACTCCGATAATCTCATGGTCTGGTAGCATGTCTTCATATACACCGATGGCTTCTGTATCAGTTCCATAGTTGAACTCAGGGATGAGCACTATATCATTAACGATCAAAGAGTTCGCATGAGTGTAGTAAGTGTTACCCATCCAATCAGATTCAACATGCATGGGCAGCCTTTCGACCTCGAAGGGCTCGCCGTTCCTTGACGTGATCTCGTTTTCGAAGAAATCGGCAGTATCATCTAACAATGCGGCGGCGTCGGGATCGACACTTGGATCTCCAAATTCTGATACAACAACAGTAGTTTCGTCCAATATGTTCACCTGCATGTCGAGATGTGCTAGACCATAATCGCCTCCTACCGTTTCCACCGTTTCAATACTGAACCACTCTTCTATCCACTGATCCAACTCCCACTCACTCATATGGTCGTTTATTTCGTAGATATCATCGGTCGAATAGAAGGCACCAGAATTTTCTGTAAATTTGTGACCGCCATCAAGAGTTATATCGCCGTCTTCCTCCATATCATAGACATCGACGCCTATCTCATCAGCATAGTTATGAACGAATTCATTTTCTTCAGGTCTATCTGCTTCGTCCCAAGCGTAATTAACATTGATGAAAGAAACTTCGCCGGTTTCCTGATCGATTATAGGCATCGGACCGTAATCCCTGATCCAATGAACCGTCGGTGTATCAGCGCCCATCACTGTAAATTCTACATCAGACATATCAGCCCCAGCAGCTAGCAGTTCATCCTCGATGTCGTCAGCTTCACCCTGATCTTCGGCGATTATCTGAGCAGTTGCATCGTCTTCCTGCGAGATCGCCACTGAAATATCAGTATGGTACCCATCATGTTCCCAGTCCCATCTGATAAGTACTTCGTCTGTTAACTCTCTCTGAGACGGAGCTCTGTGATTGGTCGGTGGGTCACCATATTCCGCTGGATAGTAAGAACTAGTATCTAACTCGG
>PULU01000163.1 GCA_003551065.1 Thermoplasmata archaeon
CAGAGGATCAATTTCCCTGTTCACTTGCTGTACTACCTTCGGATTCATCCTTCTGCTAGTGCATCCCAAAGCAATTTATAATTAGATGAAAATCTAATTAAATAGTTTCGGGATGAAGCCGGAAAAATGAGTACTTTTTATCAATTTTCAACTGAACAAAAACACCAAAAAATGTAATATTATGGATTGTCTTTCCCAAACAGGTGTGAGAAGATGAAAGTCCTGATAACAAGAAAGATGCCTGGTGATGCTGTTGAAAGGTTGAAAGATAAGTACGAAGTAGAGATAAATGAATCCGATAAGATATTAAAGAAAGATGAACTCATCAAGATGGTTAAGGGAAAAGATGCCATCTTATGTTTCCTCACAGACATGATCGATGAAGACATAATCGAAGCCGGTAAAGATCTAAAAGTGATCTCTAACTTCGCTGTGGGATATGATAACATCGACGTTGAAGCAGCTAGCAGTCGTGGTATACCTGTCACGAACACTCCCGGGATCCTAACCAATGCCACTGCTGATCTAGCATGGGGTTTGATACTAGCAACTGCTAGGAAGATAGCCCAGGGAGACAAATTCGTCAGGAAGGACAGATTCGAGGGATGGGATCCTACGTTGATGGTAGGGAGTGAAGTTCACGGTAAAACTTTAGGAATCGTGGGGATGGGAAAGATCGGAAGCGCAGTAGCAAGGAGGTCTCTTGGTTTCGATATGGAGGTCCTGTATCACAATCGTTCGAGGAAGAAAGAAGTTGAAGAAGAATTAGATGCCAAAAAAGTTGACTTAGAAACTTTGTTGAAGGAATCGGATATAGTCTCACTACACGTTCCTTTAACAGACGAAACGGAAGGTATGATCAGTTGGAATGAACTGAAGATGATGAAAAAATCTGCCTTTTTGATAAACACAGCTAGGGGTGAAGTGGTGGTCGAAGAGGCTTTGATAGAAGCACTCAAATCTGAAAAAATAGCAGGTGCTGGGATAGACGTGTATTCGGATGAACCCTACGGAGCGAATCCCGACTATTACTCTCTCGATAATGTAGTTCTGACACCACATCTAGGCAGCGCATCACATCGTGCTAGGAACGGCATGGCTGATATGGCCGTGGACAACCTGATCAATATATTAGAGGGTAGAGATTCAGATTATGTAGTAAATCGGGATGATTTATGAGTGATACCGATAATATTTTAACATCCTCGCCATAAGGATAAGATACCATGATACCGAAAAGGATCCGAGATATCGAGCTCAGCGGGATAAGAAAGATGTTCGAGATGGCTGATGAGAACACAATAAATTTAGGTCTCGGTCAGCCTGATTTTCAACCACCTGAAGATGTTATAGAGGCATATAAATCTGCCATGGTTGAAGGAAATAACGGCTACGGTTCTACCTATGGCCTATCCTCTCTAAGGGAAGAGATCGCTCAACATCTTACAAGGTACAAGTCGGATATCACAAAAGAGAACGTACTGGTCACCGTCGGGGCAACCCAGGCGTTAAAGATAGCTTTAGAAACCACTATCCACGACGGTGTTGAAGTGTTGTATCCAGAACCTGGTTTCGTACTGTACGAACCTCAAACAAAGATATCCGGTGGAAAGCCAGTACCCTATCCGGTTGAACAAAAACACGATTTCATACCTCAGATAGACGAATTGGAGGAAAGAAGGACGGATAAAACTAAAGGTATCATATTGAATTCACCGGGAAATCCCACCGGAGGAGTGTTTCCCAAGAAAGACGTGGAAAAGATCATTGAATGGGCTGAGGAGAACGAACTTATGATCTTCTCGGATGAGGTCTACGAGATGATGATATATGAGGGTGAATATGAATCGTTCCTGGGAGATTATGAAAATGTTATCGCCATCAATTCTTTCTCTAAAACCTTTGCCATGACCGGATGGAGGATCGGTTATCTGGCTACAAATAAAGATTGGTTAGAGCAGATAGGTAAGATCCATTACTACAACGTGGCATGTCCACCGAATCCAACACAACACGCTGTTCTGTATGCTTTAAAGAATCGATTAGATTTTGTTGAAGAGATGAATGCTAGATTTAAAGACCGTAGGGATACAATCGTTGAAAGGTTGAATGATATACCTGGTATCGACTGTTTAAAACCCAGGGGAGCGTTCTATGTCTTTCCATCCTTCGACTACGATATCAGTTCAAAAGAGCTAGCTATGAAGATGTTGGATAAAGGACTTCTCGCTACACCTGGGAGTGCCTTCGGACCTACCGGAGAAGGACATCTTAGATTTTCATATGCAAATTCGACTGAAAATATCAATAAGGGTATGGACGTTCTAGAAGAGGTTATTAAAGAAATATCATGAATAGACATGATGGTAAAAATGGGAGAAAAGTAAATCTGAGGATATTGGTCGTTACAGAATCATATCCGCCTCAAAGCTACGGGGGAGGTGAGATATCCTGCGAACTCTTTTCTAAGGAGTTAGCAAAAAGGGAAGGTATCGATGTCACTGTTCTGACCTCCAAAGTTGAAGGGGTAGATGAGTCGGTTGTGAAAAATGGAGTCAAAATTTTGAGGAGATTGAAAACCGGAGGGAGCCGCAGCACTTTAAAAGACAATTTACAGAGACGGTTGTTCTTTAAAAGGAGCGTGAAAAAAGAGATTTCAAAGATCGTGAATAAATTCGATTTAGTTCACTTCTTCAACATCACTAGTATCGTTAAAGTGGATAAACCAAGTTTTGCTACGATCAACTCCTACGTGAACTTCTGTCCAAAGGGCAACCTGTTTTATAAGGAAGAAAGGGTATGTGAAGGGTGTGCTCCGATAAAGTTCATGGGTTGTATTATTGAATCAGATTACGTTGGTGGCTACGAACTCAGTCCCTTTTTGAAATACAATCCAATATTTTGGTTAGCCATCTACACGGATTATCTGAAAAGGAAGAAGAGTTTACAGGTTGTGGACCACTTCTTCAGTCTGAGTGGATTCATAAACGACTTGCTGATCAAAGAAGGGGTGTCTAGTCAGGATATAACAAAAGTAGTGAACATGCCGGATATAGATATATCCGATAAAAAGCTGGATTTGCCGAAAGATGGGGTGAATGTTTCTTACATTGGGCAGTTAGGTAAGATAAAGGGTGTTGATCTGCTTATCAAAGCCTTCGATCAGATCGATACCGATGCAAATTTAGTGATAGTGGGAGATGGTCCCGAAAGACAAAAATTGGAAGAGTTGGCAAAAAATAATCCAAATATTTTATTCCTAGGTAAAGTAGAACATGACCTAATACATTCTGTATATGAACAATCGGACGTGATAACGGTACCTTCTCTCTGGCCAGAACCATTATCGAGAGTTCTACTAGAGGCAGCATATTTTGGAAAACCGATATTGGCAACGGATGTAGGAGGTAGTTCAGAAGTTGTAAAACATGGATATAATGGATTGTTGGTGGAACCAAATATTCAAGATTTTAGTAACAAACTCAAATATATTTTAAGATCGGATATGAAGAGAGGAAAGATGGGAAAAAACATGAGAAAGTTTTATAAGAAAAAATTGTCAAAAGATAAGATGTTAAATAATTACGTCAACGCATATCTGAATCACTCAGGCTTACTTAAAGAAAAAAGAGATGCAGTACATGAACGCAGAAGATAAATCTGATGAAACGGACACAGAAAAGATCGGATCTATGGGCATCATAAGGTTTCCCGGCACTTCAGCAGGTGCAGGTCCTTTGAAGAATCTTAGCGATATCATCGATACTTTTTCTAAAAAAACTATCATCATCTCAGGAAATGAAACTCTGGATAAGGTACCTGCATCAGAAAGTATCAATATCATCAGGGTTGATCATAAACCAGGTGAAAATAAATTTTTTAAAATCATAAATTATATCATAACACAGATCCGCATCAGTTTCCAGATGCTAAAGTATCCTGAGATAGAAAGCTACATATTCTTTTACACGGATATACTGCTTATACCAATTTTAATTGCCAAATTGATGAAAAAAAAGATATTGATAGCTTTGATGGCAGATCCCATTGGGTATGGGAAGGGTATAGAGGGGCTAGATTTGATACTCGATCTATGTTATAGTCTATCCCACGCCATATTGATTTATTCTGAAAACCTGATCAAAGAATGGAATTTAGATAGATATAAAAAAAAGATAAAATTAGCTCATGAACACATCATAGATACTGATAAATTCTGTAAAAAAACGAACTTTTCAGAAAGAGAATACGATATCGGCTATATCGGTAGATTCGATAAAGAAAAGAATGTCATGGGGTTTCTGAGAGCGATATCTCTGCTTTTAAAACATAATAAATTAAAACAAAATACTAAGATCTTTTTAGGGGGAGGGCAAGAGGAAGAGAGAGTTTTAAAGTATATTGAAAATCAAAATCTCACAGATATCATAGACTTCCATGGTTGGATAAAACACAATGAACTGCCTGATCATCTAAATAATATCAAACTATTGGTGATCCCCTCCCATACTGAAGGTTTGCCAAATATAATGCTGGAGGCTATGGCGTGCGGGACTCCGGTACTGGCCTCATCCGTAGGTTCTATCCCAGATTTTATATATGATAATAATAACGGATTCCTTTTAAAGGATAACTCACCTAAGTCTATCGCTAAAAGGTTAATAGAGATAATGGATTACGATGAAAAAAAGATGAAGAAAGTGACAAATTCATCTAGTACTATGGTCAATAAAAATTTTAATTTTGAAACAGTTAAAAATAATTACAAAGAAGCAATATTCGATGTTATCGGATATAGATGAGAATGAAATGATATCATGAGTAAAATAATTGAATTCTTTGGACCGCCAGGGTCGGGTAAAACGACGATAGCAAATCACACGTTATCTTATCTAAGAAAGAGAAATATATCGGCAATCGGTCTCGAAGAAAGTCGGTATAAAGGATTTAAAAGATGGATATCTGATTCTAGATCATCTTCGACGAGAAATAGGGTCCTAAAAAAGATAATTGAGGCCCTTCCAAAATCCTTGGGCAATAAGTTGATAGCATCAGATCTGTTCGTTGGCCGGTACATCTACGAACAAGACCTGATAAATCGTTTTATACGAAAAGACCCAGAATTGTTTATATTACTGAACGAAAAGATAGAAAACATCTATTGTTCGAGTGAGGCTGCTGTGATATTGCGCTGCTTTGAAAGAAATCTAGCTAGTTATCAAAATTCCATAGACTATATCGAAGAAAAGTTCACAGTATTGGAAGAAGGATTCTGCCAAAGCATGCTGCATCCGACTTTCTCTTTGATGAAGACAAGTAAATTACCTCCGGGATATAAGAAAGATATAAAGGAACTGACCAAAGGTATATCGTCTCATATAGATTATGCCTTCTTTGTGAGTGCTGATCCGGAAGTATGTGATCAAAGACAAAAAACCAGAGGGAAATACATACACGACTTCCAAGGAAAAACTGGTAAGAACAGACGTATAAAAAGTTTGGAGACAAATCTAAACGATGCTGATCTTATACACTCTATACTCAATAAAAACGGTGTTCCATGCTTCAAGATAGATAACAATGATAGTTTGACCAGGGTTGAAGATGACATGTCCGGCATATTAGAAAAGTTCATCCCTGAATTACAAGACCAAACCAACTAGATCAGGGTGTAAAGAATTTTTATGTTTTACACGAATCTCTTCAGTATCTTTCTAAGCCAGCTAAGATCTATTCCAGATCTTTTTTCTATCAAAAGCAATAATTCGATATCGTCTTTCGAAAGACTTTTTGTCATTATTATAGAGAAAAAGAAGATGAGATAAAATATTAACACACTTATTATCACCAGATATATTGTGATCGGAAAAATTTGAGTGAGTGCATATGTGAGAGGGACACTCAACAAAAGAGATAATGTGATCGGTGCTAGTAATATCGGTTTTATAGTGTGGATACCTGAGATGTCATTGAGCTTCTTGACTCGTATAACATTCACACTGATTATAGATATAGCTGTTGCTACAGCTGCACCAACTATCCCAAAATAAGGTATCAACAAGGTATTAAAGATCAGATTGAGTCCTGCAGCAGCACCTGTAGCATACATCAAAAATTTTGTTCTACCGAAGGCCGTCAATGTTGCTCCATTTGGACCCATAAAATTGTTGATAAAATACATCACCGACAATATTTGCAGTGGAACAATAGCTGTAGAATATTCAACACCGAAGAAAAAATCCAATATCCATCCTGGATAAAATACAAAGGCGATTACTAGGGGCAGTGTTCCGAAACATATCCATTTTGTCAAAGAGATAAATATAATTTTGTTTTCTCGGAACAGTGTCTTTGCGAAAAGTGTAGCTGCTATAGGAGAATAAAGAAAATGGGCCACATCGAACGGGGTACCTATGAATCTACTCATGGGTTTGGCTGCTTGATAATATCCCACAAAATCCTCTGCCATAAAATAACCTATCATCAATGTGTCGGCCCATCCCATTATTCTATACATGATCTCTACGAATAAAAGAGGCAGCGAAAACAACATCAACTTTTTTCCTACAGATAAGTCCCATCTAACTGTCGGTTTTAAGTCTAAAAGTCTTTTTATGTTTCGACGATAATAATAAAAGAATGATATAGAGATTAGAATTATGGATAAAGAAGCACCGAGGATGACATTAAAAAATCCTAAAGACATCAGTGCGATGGGGATCACAGCGCAGAGTATCAATGTGTTTTTCCCTAAGTCTTCAAATAAAATTTTCTCTTTTGTTCTTTGGAA
>PULU01000143.1 GCA_003551065.1 Thermoplasmata archaeon
ACTTTTGTTAAAGCGGACACCTACCGCTAGTTTGAACCAAGTCGCCGAGAGGTCATCTCGACTAACAGATATACATATGATGGGGACGATATATACCTTACTATCGGTATTCATCCCCACGATAGAACCGTGGGGTTCTCTACCTCTGAACAGTATAGATCTTATTGGGGATATGAATGGAGTTAAACTGAAGATCATCAACTGCTGAGAAACTCCCTAGCCAACATGACATCCTCCTTATCTATACCTCCTATCAAATAAAGAAAGGCGAAGTATATGCCTATACCTAGAGGGAGTAGCCAGAGTAGTGAGAATTTAAAGCCCAACAATATAGGTAAATACAAAAGACCAGCCATCAACATACTCGATATGTAGGGTTTCCAAACATAAGCTAGAGGTGCGGGGGATAGCTGTCCGCTGACTATATGGTAGTTCAAGAGGAAATGTATTATCTCAGCTAAAACGATGGCTATGGCAGCACCATATGCACCATAGGAGGGAATCAATAATACACCCGATACCACGAGTACTATAGAAGCACCTATGAGGTTCTTCGAGGAATCGAAGGTACGATCACTCGACCACAGTACCATCTTCAAGCTTCCGTTCATGAAAAAGAAAGGCAGCATCCAAACGATGGTCCTGAAGACCATGATCGTCTGCTCATATTCTACAGTGTAGATCAACATCAAAACGTCTTCAGCGATGACATAGAGTCCTAAGGTGAGCGGAAGAGACAAGATCAACAGGAACCTGAGTGTTTCTAGGTATGCATGTTTTAAAGCGCCTTTCCGATTTTTATACAATCTTGAAAAAACAGGATAGATAGCGCGACCGAAAGAATAGGGGACAACTCCTAAAAAGATGATTATCTTCCAGCTTGCACTGTAAACACCTGTTGTGAAACTATCGCTCAAGATGGATACCAAAACTATAATCACCTGCCCATAGATAACACTCACAGTTATGAATACAGCGAAGGGCGACGATCTCTTTAGATGTGATATCCAGCGACCTGGAGATGGTGATAGTATTTTTGACCTAGCCAGTTTAAATTTATATATGATCAGAGAAACGAAAAGCTGGATGATATAAGATATAATGAGGAATGTTAATATTAGAAAAAGATCAAAACCCAATAAAATAGCCGTGATCCCAATAACTAGATATGTCACCTTCCAGATCAGGGTTGCATATGCCTGTAATTCCATCCTTTCGTAGGCTTGAAATTGGGCAAAGAACGTGTTCGAAAGTTTCTCGAATATCAGCATGGTCATAGCTGCTGTTAATACGGCGAAGGGGATCTCGATTCCATATATAACGGAAATGAGATAGTAGAAGGTAAACAACACAAACATCGTGGAAACACCCAAAACCATCCTCAAGGATATGATATCGCTCAGATACTGCGGCCCCTTCTCGGGCTGTCTAGAGACCTCCCTGATGGTCATCTCGTCCATACCCCAGTCAACGACTACGGTAAAAAGATAGGAATAAGCTATCACCGAATTATAGATTCCAAAGGATGAGGGCAAGAGATGATTTGCTAACAATATGATAAATACCGCACTGAGTATGCGGGCGATCATCTGTGCCGAAGTCAGCCATCCAGCGTTCTTTAATACCTTTATCAGCTCGCTCACTAGACCACGTATTTGTAATAGACATGATTTATAAAAGTTCTTGCTATCATTGTTTCTCAAAGTGCTCAAAGAGGCGTTTTCATTGAATTTAAGACTGGCCAGATGTCAAATTTTAATCGGATGTTATGGACAGTTCTTCGAACCTCACCTGTGGCAGAAAAAAGTGGATATTGCCACCCCACATCAAAGGTATAGATTCGACTTCTTTAGATATCCCTGAGATGTTTTTTATCAATTCGAAAACATTTCCAGAGATCATAGTTTCTTTGATAGGATACTTCTTCTCACCATCTTTTATCATAGATCCTCCTTTAGCTACGCCTGAGATATCACCGCTGACAGGATCTATATTTCCAGAAAACCTGTTAATATATATCCCTTTTTCCATCTCTCCGATCAACTCTTCTTTTGTTTTATCTCCAGCTTTTATCACGAAATTCGAAGGGTTGATCTTCGGCATCTGACTTGCACTTCCAGCAGCATGTCCTGTAGATTCGATACCCTCTTTATTTCCTGTATAAGAATTATGATAATAATTCTTCAATGTCCCATCTTTAATGATATCTAGATTCGGTGCAGGTATACCCTCTCTGTCAAAGGCTCTACATCCTATACCTTCCTCTAAATTTGATTCGTCAGTAATGGTTAATCTAGAATCAGTTATCTTCTTTCCGAGCTTATCAGCAAATTTACTCATACCCTTTTGAACTCTGCTAGCTTTAAGGGGCTGGATCAAACCCATATATGATATCATCATCATAGCCTCAGGTGAAAATACCGCTGGACCTACAAAGTTCTCGGCCTTTTTTGCCCCTAATGTTTCAACCGTGTTTTTGGAGATCTCGCGACCCAAACATTCTACATCTATTTCATCTACGAAATGGACCGCTTTTTGTTTGGAATCAAAACTAGATACGTCTTCACCGTCAACTGCCATCCCGAGTGCATCATAATGAAAAATACTGCTCTTTTCATCGGATCTTATGCCTCTTGAGTTGACTATAGCTCTATGTGTTACTATTGCGGAGAAACTACCTGTGTTGAATTGAAACCTTTCATCGTATTCTTTAGCGGATCTCAAAAAACGCTCTGCATATTTTACACTGTCTTCAATATCAAAATCAACGATCGATGGATCGTAAATAGACCCCACTTTAATGCTCTTTTTTGGATTTGGTATCGTGTAGTTCTCGTCTGAGATAGAAGCTGAAGTTACACTGATAGCTTCCTTGACCTTAGACATTATCTTGTCTTTCTCGAAACTGTTCACCGAAGCAAAACCCATCTTGTCTCCGATCAATACCCTTATACCGACTTCCTCTTTCTCCTGGGACTTTCCGATCTGGATCTCATTTTTCTCGATATTGACGGTGTTCTTTTTTTCATCGGCCATAAATATCTCGACATCATCTGCACCATTCTCCAATGCTCTTTTCACTAACGTGTCACCCAATGACAACAATTCAGACATCTATTTCCCCTCCTGTCTTCCACCGACTATGGCTTTACACCTTATGTGGGGGCCACCACCATCGACTTTGGCACTCTGCATCTTACCACAGTAACCTGAGCCCATATCTAATTTGAAATCGTCTGCAACTGCGTCGACGCTCTTAAGGACATCAAATCCAGAACCAGATATGGATACTCCTCTTAATAGATCTGATATCTCTCCGTTCTCGATCCTATAGGCCTTCTGTACACCGAACATGAACTCCGCATTGGCATCTGCTTGTCCACCTTGAGCACCCTTTAGATAGTATCCTTCATCGACCTCCTCGATGATCTCTTCCGGATCGTGATCTCCTCCCTCGATAAACGTATTCGTCATCCTCACTATAGGTTCATCAGAGTATTCAAATGCTCTAGAATTGCCTGTAGGTTCAATACCTAGTGTCTGAGCCGTTTCTCTATCACATAGATAATTCTTTAAAACACCCTGCTTGATTATTTCAGTCCTGTCTGTCTTCGTCCCTTCATCATCTATAGGGACCCATCCTCCAGCATGCGGTGTGACCGTACCATCGTCCACTAAAGTCACTAACTCACTGGCTACTTTTTCGCCTAATCTACCCTGAACGATGGATCCAGAAAGTACAAAATCAGCTTCGACTGTATGACCGATAGCCTCATGTGAGATCATGCCTACCATCTCTGGGTTTAAGACCACCGTAGCTTTTTCGCCCTTTGGGTGTTTAGCATCCAATAATTGCCTAGCATCCTTAACAGCTTTAGCGGCCATCTTCTGAGGACCCTCTTCACCAAAAATATCTTTCCATCCTCCGGTGACTCCTTTAGACTCACTTCCCACCACTCTCTCTCCGTTATCTTGAGAATACGCAAAAACATGGAACACCAATTTTTCATCTTTAAGTTCAGCCTCACTTCCGTAGGAATTTACGATGTATTTTTTATCATGCATCTCTCCCCATCTACATCGACCGGACTTTATCTTATCCTCCTTTCTGATAGCTTGTTCTGTATCTTTGACCATCCTCATCTTATCTTCCATACTATGATTCTTGGCACTGTCATTGACATCTGCTTCATAACTACCTTGGGCTATCCGACCCTCCTTAATTCCCTTGATCTTTTCTTTTTTAATATGAGAAGTCGACCTCGCGGACCTCTCCGCTTCTTTGAACGCTTTAAACAGTGGTTTCTTATCTGTTTTACTCGTACTACAGAATCCCCAGCAACCATCTATAAGGACCCTTATACCGACTCCAGCTAAAAGTTTTGAATGTATATCTTCAACTTCACCATTACTTACATCGATTACTTTGGAATCCCGTTCATGATATCTAGCCTCTACATAATCACCATCACTCTTCTCTATCAAATCCAATAATCTATCTTTCATCGAATTCAAATCTCCTGACTGAGGATATGTGATAAAACCTAAAAAGCTTTCGGGGATCAAAACGTATCAGTTCATCTATCGAAATACTCAAAGAGGCGTTTCATCCATCTTGTCACATCGATCTTCTCCTTGATAAGTGTCCTACGAGCTGCACGAAAATCTATATCTACTTCCCCCTCGAGTACTGAACGAAGTGTGAAAAAAGCGTCATGGACCGTATCTACCTGGGCACCTAACTGGTAATTCAACTCCTGATCCTCTAGATAACCTCTAGTTTTCTTTGAGAGATAGATCCATGGAACACCTAAAACTCCGGCCTCAGAGGCGGTAGTGGCCCCCTCTCCGATATACATCTTCGAATACGCTAAAATATGGTGAAATTTGTGATCAGGGATGTCCATCTCATAGCGTTTTATAGATGGTGGTAATCTATGTTCAGAATCTACTAGAACCTGACCGTATTCGTTCAGCAAACGCACAAGATCGATCTTATCTCGTCTAGTAAGCACTGCTTCTTTTGATTGATGTCTAGCATCTAAAGATGAGAATCTAACGATGATGTACTCCTTTGGTATCAACCCAACTTCGTGAACGACCCGTTTATCCGGTTTAAACCGTTTTGGATGTAAATAGGCTAGTTCATGGTAACCACGATAGCTAAGATGTTTTTTCTTGGGGACATCGCCTCTATAACAGGAAGGGGTCGCTACGACTGAAGCACATGGAAAGGTAAGCATGTTCGTTATGATAGCGTTCTCAGTATCTGTGAAATCTATAGTCGGAACCCCAAACATCCTTCCAGCATGTACGGAGTACAGTCCTCCGATAGAGGCGGTTATATCCGGGGCAAAATCCTTTACCTGGTTCAAAAGAGCAAAATCGTTGCGAAGAACCCCAAAACCCTTACCTACCAGGCCTGAATATATCTTACCGAAGGTATTGTACTCGAAACCGAGAAGATCCATCAAGGTGGTGGTATTCTCTCTATCCTTTACCATCAATAAGAACTCATGGCCCTCTTTCTCCATCTCCCAGATCAGGTTCTTGAAGAAATGCACATGAGCTGGATGAGCGATCACGAGGAGGATCTTCAATCTATCACGACTTTGAATAGTGAAGGGGGGGATATAAAAGTAACTAAATAGTCCTTAAAAAATACACAAAAACTAATAAACCAGTTATTTTCTAATGACTTCGATGAATCCGCTGATCATAATAGCATTGACCTTTGCCACGGTATCCATCGCTGAACTCGGGGATAAAACACAGATCATGACGATATCCCTGGCTACACGGTATAAAAATAAGCCCGTTTTCTGGGGCATGTTCCTTGGGATGGGGGTAATAACTATGATCGGGGTCGCAGTTGGTACCCTATTCTACCAGTTCATACCGATATTTTATGTAAAGATCATCGCAGCGTCGATATTCATACTGTTCGGTCTATTTTCATTGTTCAATAAAGAAAAAGAGGTAGAAGAAAATATATGTGATAGGAAGGTTTTTTCAACGTCCTTCTTGTTAGCATTGGTAGCTGAACTCGGGGATAAAACACAATTCGTGATAATCGCAATGACCGCTAGATATCAAGCCCCGATCATCGTGCTGATGGGAGCTCTTGGTGGTTTAGCACTGGTTATCGGGGTGAGTGTTTTCATGGGAGATAAGATCGCCCAGGTCGTTGAAAAAGATAAGATGGATCTGATCTCAGCTCTATTATTCTTGGTACTCGGTGCTGTTTTCCTCCTAGATATTTTCATACTAGGATAAAAGATATTACTATCCTTGAGAATCAAGAGATATGCCACGATGGAAGAAAAAAAGTTCAAGGATGATCGCTGAATCTACTTTTTTTACTCTTAAAGAAGACGAAGTTGAACTCCCAGATGGTACTGAAAAGAATTACACTATGTTAGATATCCCTGATTTTGCAGGTGTACTACCTGTTATCGAGGACAAATTTATTCTGATCAAAAATTACCGTTATCCGGTAGATGAGATGGTCCTGGAGATACCTGCTGGATTGATAGAAGAA
This sequence comes from Thermoplasmata archaeon, assembly GCA_003551065.1. GTDB lineage: Archaea > Thermoplasmatota > Thermoplasmata > Halarchaeoplasmatales > Halarchaeoplasmataceae > Saliniplasma. Next base: position 6,542 of record PULU01000143.1, read on the forward strand.
GGAGAGGAGCCTTTAGAGGCCGCATCCAGGGAGCTAGAGGAGGAAACCGGATACAGATTAATAGAATCTGAGAAGTTAGTCGATTACCATCCGACAGCTAGTTTGAATACTCAGAAAGCATATCTTTATTTAGGGAAGGTAGAAAGAGGAGGTGAGATCAAAAGAGATCCTGGAGAAGATATGAAGCTGGAAATGATACCGATTGATGATGTCTATAGGATGTTAAGAAATAAAGAGATCAAACACCCTCATACTATAATCGCACTGCATTACGGCAAAGATAATTTATCAAAAATAATTTAAACAATTATTTCTTATAGATAAAAGCAACCCAATCAAATATTGACCGAAAATGTTTATAGATAAAACTCGATTTCGGAAGGCTCTTTATGGCAAAGAAAGTGAAAAGTGAAAGCGGCAGCATATTTTGTTCCTACTGTGGAACTGCTGTAAAAGAAGATGACGAGGCTTGTCTGAGCTGTGGTGAAGGACTAGACGAGGGAGTCATAGATGGTAGCGTCTGTCCCACATGCGGTAATCCCGTGGAGGATATAGACGATAAATGTCCTCAATGCGGTACTGATCTTTCTGAAACTTCGAAAAGCGACCAAGATGAAGAATTCTTATCAAAACTTTTAGGTTGGGGCGAAGAAGCTGAGGGAAAACTTGACAAAAAAGTAGAAGAAAAACGGAAGGCTATGGAGATCTTCAAAAAGGTGGCCGACGGAGGAGGAAAAAGAAAGGAAAAGAGGGAAGAAAAAGATAAGGTAGAATCTAAGATATCTTATGAACCAATGATAGAACCCTTCGAAAACATCGTCGATTCGGTAGAGAAAGATATCGAAGAAACCAAGAACAACATCCTGAAAGTTAAAAATGAGATCGAGGAAACTAACGAAGAGGATGAAAAAAATCGACTTGAAGAAAGGATGAAGAGGCTACAGAATAGAAAGAAAAGATTCCATGATATCATTAATAATATAGAGGATATGGACTGTGCCGTTGAAAGGTTATTGGAGAACCAAAGAAAAGAATTAGAAGAAAAACAGGAGGAACTAAAGAACCGGATAAGAGAATTTAAAAAGGTCGTGAAAAAGAAAGACAAAGAGAGCGAAGATATAAAGAGCAAAAAGAAAAAACTCAAGGAAAAGGAGGATAGGATCAAAGAGAAAGAGATGGAACTCAGTGTATGGGAGGAAAAACTAAATCAAAAGGAAGCGAAATTAAGAACTAAGGTCGAGAATTATAAAGAAGGGGAAGAGGCTTTAGAAAAGATCGAAGAAGAAATGCCTGACGAAGAAAAAGTTACTAAACAGGAGTGGTTAGAAGAACAAAGGAAGATCCAGAAAGAACTTTTCGATCTTAAAGACATGTGGGGAGAAGATGAAGAAGAGATAGATATCACTAACGATTCTATTGAAATAGTAAAAAATAAATTAAAGAATAAAGAGAAACAATGGAAGGAAAAGATCAAGAAACTAGAAGAAGAACTTGAGGAGATACGTGAAGAAAAGAAAATGATGGAGAAAAAGACGCTTGAGATAGACGTTAAGAAGGATGAGATAGAAACGATATTGGTCGTATTGGATGACCTTCTAGGCAACCTTCCTGAAGAAAGAATCCGTGAATTCGCACGGTCTGAAAATTTTGAACTCTACGAAAAAGTACTGGATGCCTTTGAGATTTAAGGAGTACTATCTATGGGATTAAGAGAAAAGGCAAAAAAAGCACTCGAGGAAGAAGAAGAAACCTCAGAGGAGGTTGAAATTAAAAAAGAAAGGGTCCAAGAGTTAAAGGATGAGATTGAATCTTTAGAAGATAAAAAAGAGGAATTGGAAGTTGAAATCGGAGAGCTAGAGGGGAAGAAAGAAGATATCGAGGAACGGGATAGTGAACTAGAAAACGTCAAAAAACAGATCAAAGAAGCCGTTTCTAGAAAGAATGATCTAGAAAGTGAGGTCGAAGAGTTAGAAAGTAGGTATGAAGACCTTAGATCTAAGAGAGAAGAACTTGAAAAGTTTATAGAGGAATACGAAGGGATAAAAGAAGAAAAGGAGGGGACAAAAAAAGAGCTTGAAGAACTTAAGAAAGATAAAGAAAAGGTCTCAGCAGATAGAGAAAAATTAAAAGAAGATAAAAAAGAACTAGAAAAGAAGACAGAAAAGCTCGAAGAGAAGAGATCTGAACTTTTAGAATACGAAGAAAGATTGGATGAAATAAGATCGGAGATCGAGGGACTTACTCAGAAGAAAGAAGAATTAGAATCTGAGATTGAGGACGTCTCTAAAGAAAGAGAAGAACTTGAGACATCTAGGGAAGAATTACAAGAAAAATCTGAAGAACTAGATAATAAGATACGGGAGGTTGATGAACAAAGAGAGGAGGTTGAAGAACTTAAAAAGAAACTTGAGGAGGAAAGGAAAGATATCCTCAGTAAAGAAGATGAATTGGAGAAGAAGAGGAAAGAATTTGAAAATAAAAAAGAAGAACTTGACGAAAAAGAAGAAACAGTGATACAAAAAGAGAAAGAATTAGAGGATGAAAAAAGATCGATCGAAGAAAGATTGGAAGATATCGAAAAGAAAGAAGAGGAGCTAAAAGCACTGAAGAAGAGTATCGATGGTAAAAAAGGAGCTCTTCAAAGGTCTAAGAATAAACTAGAATCTCAAAAGGAAGACCTAAAAGAGTGGCAAAAGGATCTCGAAAAGAAAGAGAAGGACCTGAGGGAAGAACTAAAACGTGAACTGATCGACGAGAAAAAGGAAGAATTAGAATCATTGGAAGAAGACCTCGCAGAGAAAAAAGAAGAAAAAGAAGATATCGAAGAAAAATTAAAAGATCAGGAAAAGAAGATAGAAGATATCGAAGAACGAGAAGAAAAGCTTGAAAAGATAGAACAGGAGCTAAAAGAGAAAGAGAAAGAAATAGATGAACGTTCTTCTCTAATAGATGAGCGGGAGGAAGGTATTGAAGAAAAAGAGAGCAGGATAGTAGAAGCTGATGAAAAGTTAGAAGAAGTAAAAGGGATGGAAAAAGAACTCGATGAGCTGAAAGAAGGGTTGGAGGATAAAGAGGATAGATTAAAAAAGAAAGAATCAGAACTAGATGAGCGGGAGGATATTTTAGAAGAAAAAGAGGATTCTATCGCCTTAAAAAAGGAGGAGTTAAAAGATAAAGAAAACGAACTATCTGAGAAAAGTGAAGAACTAAAAGAGAAAGAAAAAGATTTAAAAGAAAGGTCTAAAAAGATAGAAGATAGAGAGTCTAAATTAGAGGATAAAAAAGAAAAGCTTGAAGGGTTAGAAGAGTCACTGGAAAAGAAAAGAGATGAATTGGACTCTAAAGAAGGAAAACTGAATGGATTAGAAAATCGATTGGAGGAGATGGAAGAGGACTTGGAGGAAAGACAGAAAAACATCAGAGAGAAAGAAACTTCCTTAGAAACTAGAGAGGAAGAGCTTATCGGGTGGGAAGAAGAGATAGAATCTAGAGAAGAAGAGGTATCCCAAAGTAAAAACATATTGGAAGGGAGAGAACAGGAGTTAGATCTGAAAGAAGAATCTCTAGAAGAGTTTGAGAATGAATTGGGGGATCGAGAGGAAAGGTTGGAAACACTGGAAACAAATCTAGACGGTGTACAGAAAGAACTTGTAGAAAGAGAAGAGGTGATAAAGGAAGATGAGAAAAGGCTAGAAGAAAGAGAAGAAAGCCTCGAGGAGTTAAAATCAAAATTAGACCGCCGTGCGGAGGACCTTACCACAAGGGAACAAGATGTCGATGAGAAAGAGAAGGAACTAGATGAACTTGAATCTAGATTAAAAGAAAGAGACCAGGGACTCGATACCAGAGAGGAGGCTATTAAAGAAAGAGAAAACCAATTAGATGATTTAGAAAATTCACTGGATCAAAAAGAAGAGGAGCTCAGTAAAAAAGAAAATCACCTCATAGGATGGGAGGCAGAATTAGAGGGTAGAGATAAGGAACTGAACGAACGTCGCTCTGAATTAGAGGAAAAAGATGACAAGCTTGACGAATGGGAAGAGGATCTAGATGAGCGACTAGCGAAGATAGAAGACCAAGAAAAAGAGTTAGATAAAAGAAAAACTAAGATCGAAGAAAGAGAACAAAAAGTAGATGATAAAGAAAAAGAACTAGATCAGAAAGGAGACGAATTGGCTTCGGAAAGGGAGGACCTAGAGGAAGAAAAAGAGGGAGTTTTACGACTGAGAGACGAATTGAATAAGTGGGAAGAAACCCTAGATGAAAAACAAAAGTATCTAGAGGAGGAAAGGAGTGGTTTCGACGAAAGGGTTGAAGAAAAAGAGGAAGAGTTCAGGAAGAAAAGTGCATCATTGGAAGAGAAAAAGAACATTTTAGACGAGAAAGAAGAAAGACTAGACGAGAAAGAAAAGGATCTATCCAAGAGAGAAGGGCGGATCTCTAAAAAGGAGAATACTCTAGAAAAATTAAAGGATCAATTAGATGAAAGGGAAGACATAATCACAGAAAAAGAAAGAGGTCTCGCTGTACTACAAGAAGAACTTGAGGATTGGAGGGATGAACTCTCCAGCAAAGAAGAAAAAGTAGAAAACGAGAAAAAGAAGCTCGAAAACAGAGAGATAGATCTCCAGCAAAGAGAGGCAAGGTTATCCCAAAGAGAAGATGTGGTCGAAGAAGAACTTGAAAAGGTCGAGAAAGAGAGGGATGAACTTTCCAGTATGTGGACAGAGATAGGAGAAAAGGTTGAGGAGGTAGAAACAAAGGAAGAAAAACTCGAGAAAGAGAGGTCCAATTTTGAGGTAAAGAAGAATGAGCTGAAAAGCAAAGAAAAAGAATTAAAGGAGAGAGAGGAGTCAATAGAAACGAAAGAATCGGAATTATCAGATAGAGATGAAAAACTCCAAGAAGAAATCGAAGAGGTAGCAAGAGAGATGGAGAAAGCCCGGTCTTGGAGTCAAACTGCTCTTGATAAGGAAGAGGAACTTAGATCATGGGAATCCGATCTGGAAGCATGGGAGGAAAAGTTGGACGATAGAAGAAATAAATTGGAGGAGGAAAGACAAGACATAGAAGAACTACTCGAGGAACTACCTAATAGAGTAGAGAAAGTTGAAGAAAGGGAAGAAAGAATAATAGAGAGAGAAAAGGATTTGGAAAAAGAGAAAGAATTGTTGGAGACCCTTAAAGAGGAAATTCAAGATAAAGAGAAGGAACTAGAAGAAGAAAAAAAGCACGTTCAAGAAATCAAAGAAAGTGCATTAAATATGATGCAGTATGCTAAATCAAAGAAGGCTAGAGAGCAGAAAAAACTACGAGAAGAGATACAGCATGAAAGAGAAAAGCTAGAAAAAGAAAGAAAGAAGTTCGATAAAGAACTCACTCAGAAAGAAAAAGACTTAGAAAAGAGAGAGAGTGAACTAGAAGAAAGAAAGAAGAGACTTGTGGAAAAGGCTGAAAATCTAGCGGATAAAGAAGCGGAACTCCAGACTAAAAAACAGAGTATAAAGGAAGAGAAAGGCAAGCTTTCTGAGATGTGGAAGGAGATCGAAGAAGAGTCGACTAGTATCGAAATATTGGAAGATAAAGAAAGGGAGATCCAGGAGAGGGAAAAAGAACTTGAAAATAAAGAACAGCGTTTACAAAAGAAGAAAGAAAGGATCGACAAGATGAAGAAGCATCTCGACGATCTGCTCTGACTTATTTGGCCCTCTCTATCATAAAATCAACAAGAGCTATCAATATCCTTTTTTGTTCATTATCTTTTAAAAATTCTATCTGTTCTTTTGCTTTATGGGCATATTGCTCAGCCAATCTCCTACTATAACCGATAGAGTCATTTTTTTGTAGAAGTCTTATCGCTTCCTTAACCTCGGCTTTGGTACATTTGCCCTCGAGGATCTCTATTAGACGTTCTTTGTCTTGACCTTCAAGATTCTGTAATGCATGGATCACCATCATTGTCCTTTTACCTGCTCTGATATCACTGCCTACAGGTTTACCTAGACCAGTTTCATCTCCCATAAGGTCTAAATAATCGTCCTGGACCTGGAAAGCTATACCCATATTTCTAGCATATTCCCCCATATGTTCTATTTGTTCTTCGGAGGCATTAGCTACTATAGCACCACACCTAGCCGCGGCCTGGAAAAGGTAACTTGTTTTCTTATCGATCATATCAATGAATTCATCTTCGGTTATATCGAAGGTCTTTTCGAAGCACATGTCCTCCTCCTGGCCTTCAGCGATCTTCAATACTGCATTAGAAATCTCGAAGAGTATTCTCTTTATCTTGATGGGCTTTTCATCCATCTCAGATATCATCCTGAATGCCAAGGCAAAAAGTGCATCTCCCACATTGATCGCCGTAGGAAGACTTTCTTTTTTATGAAGTGTTTTTCTACCTCTTCTAAGGTCATCATCGTCCATTATATCGTCATGGACTAGAGTAAAATTATGGATCAACTCTATTGACAATCCTGGTATCAGTGCGTCTTCTTCCTCACCATCTAATGCCCCACAAACCACCATACCTAAGAAAGGTCTGAGTTTTTTCCCTCCTGCAAGAGGGTACCACGCCATATTTTCCCATAACAAGTGATCTTTATCTTTAAATAGGTCTTCTAATTTACTGTCAATGACCTTTTTTCTTTTTTTTACCTCGGACATAAAGTCGATCATGATCTTCACAATCAGGTGTATTGTTTCAACATATTTAAGAGGAACGCTTTAGTGAAACTAAACAGTCCCTATCCAATCCCTCAATTCTCCGGTGACTATCAATTTCCTCTTCTTTAATTCATCAATATTAACACATCCCTGAAGGAACATAGAAATCTTCAAACCATGGATCACATGCTCAAGATATTCTATAACTTCCTCCTTTCCTTTTCGAACATAGGGTAGGATTCCGCCTGCGATCCCGCCGACATCAGCACCCAAAACCAGAGCCTTTGCAACATGCAGCCCATTATGGATACCACCAGTTGATATTATCGGAACATCGACAGCTGCACTACATTCCAGTGTAGACACCGGTGTTGGTATCCCCCAATCCCAAAGTGCCTTAGCTAACGACTTTTTATGTTCGTCATCTATTCTGAAGTGTTCTACAGCAGAGAAAGAAGTTCCTCCCATGCCACCGACATCGATTGCATCGATCCCGGTTTTCTTGAACCTTTTAGCCGTCTCTGCAGGAATACCTGCACCAGTTTCTTTGACGATAGTAGGGACCTTATCAGATAAAACAGTCAGAGCCTCTAGCAGACCCCTTGCCTTTTTATCACCTTCTGGCTGAACGGCCTCTTGTAAGAAATTGAAGTGGATCGTAAGATAATCTCCATCTATCATATTTAGTGCTTCTAAGGCTTCTTCAACTCCATAGGGATCTTTATCTCCTTGTTTGACCAACTGAGGAGCACCTATATTACCGAAAACCAAAGGGGGGTCGTGATCTTTAACGACCTCGTAAGAGCTTCTCAGACCTTGATTATCGATGGCAGCACGCTGACTACCAACACTGAAGGGGATACCCACCTCTTCTGCTGCACCAGCAAGTATAGAATTGATCTCTTCAGCACCTTTATAACCCCCTGTGATCGCCGACAACATTATCGGTGCACTTAAAACAGTATCCAAAAACTCGACTTTGGTATCGATCTCATCAAAATCGATCTCCGGGGCTGGATCGTGATAGAATTTCAACATGCCCCAGTAATCTTTTTCGATCTGAACATCTTCATTCAAACAGATATCTATGTGATCCTCTTTTCGTGATTCTATCATAGTTCTACCTCAGTACAGATTACGTCATCCCCTTTTATAAGGCTAGCTAAACGACCATCTTTTTTCCCATTGACCAAGAATGTTCTACAGTGTTTTGACAAACTCAGCATCATCTCTATCTTTCTGTTCATGCCGCCAGTAACATCGATGGAAGCCTTCTGAGAAGGAAGATCGTCCTTTGTCAAGGGTAGCGATCCATGAGATATATTACTCATAAGCTTTCCTTTTTTGAATATTCCATCAACATCTGACACAAAGATAGCTCTATCCGCCATCCTTCCTAAAGCCAACATGAGATCATCTCCCGAACAGATGGTTATTCTATTTTTTTTATCTAGAGCTACATCTCCAAAAGTTACGGGAGTCGTATCTAATTCTAGATATCTTTTAAAAATCTCTTCATCTATTTCAGCAAGTTCACCATCTTCGTATCGTGTGATCAACCCGCCTGGTAAAGATATCGGCCACAATTTATTTTCGATCATCATATCGAGAATACGCTCGTTCAATAACCGCATTTTGTGTTGGACCGTGGAAACTGCTTCTCCGACTCTTAGAGGTTCACAAGTATTTATCTGGTACTTTTCAGCACCAGGATGGCCAAAACTTCCTCCTCCATGAACGATAATCAAATCCTCGTCAACCGATGAAGCCATCTCATCTATCAGTCTATGAGTTCTCTTCCTCATAAAAGTATATGGTTTTTCTTTATCGGTTATGATACTGCCGCCGAGTTTAATCAAGATCAAAGTCTATCCTTCCTTCTTCCTGCTACAGATGGCGAACTCATCCCCATCAAAAAAAACTTCTCTGTCGGGATTCTTGCTTTGTATTTCATCTATCATCTGCTCTATATCTGCCAGCGTGATAGATTCGTTGTGACGGTCTATCTTTTTATGGACCTTTTTACCCATCAAGATTCCTCTAGTGGTTTTTAGTAGGTCATTTTACTACTTATATTTTTTTGGTGATAATGAGAAATAATTGATAGATTTGAATCCTTGTATAAAATGATTGTCATACGAACTGAGAGGGGCTGTAGTATATTTTGTTTCATTACCATTAATTATAAATAGCATTATTACGCTTAGACTTATGTCTGACAATAATATGACATATAAGGTGTATTAGTATGACGATAAAAAGAAAGTGGCTGAAAATAGTAGATAAATATAAATTCGCTGTAATGTATTATATCTACTTTGCAACCTGCCTTGTTGTAGCACTATGGCTGTCTAAACCCGTCGAGACACTAGCCTCGCTTATCTAAAAGTGATCTAACGGTCTTGCCTATGGAATCCTGGCTGTTGTATTCAGGTTTCCAACCTAAGTTCTTAAGCTTTTCAATCGATAGAAGCATGACTTTTACATCTCCTTTCCATCCACCACGGTCTCCATCAGTTCCACCGGTCCAACGATATTCAACATCATCCAACCCCATCTCCTCACAAACTATATCTGCGATCTCTTTCACATCGATAAAATCCTCAGAGCCGATATTGAAATACTCGACTCTTTCATCGGCATATTCCGTCCCATAGATCATACCACTTATACAGTCCGATATGTAAAAATATGATTTTGTAGTACCTGGAGGACTACCTAATATCTCTAATTCCTCAGGATCTTCTTGAAGCTTATTTACAAAATCGTAAGTTACCCCATGTGTACTCCTTGGACCGACCACATTGGCGAACCTGAAACATACAGACCTCATATCAAAGGTATGACAATAGGCGGATATCATAGCTTCACAGGACAATTTTGACGATGCGTAAAGTGAGATCGGTTCCAGGGGGCCTAGGTCTTCTGGTGTCGGTATTTCATCCGTTTCGCCATATACCGTTGATGTAGATGTGAAAACGATCTCATCCACATCATGTTTCCTCATGGCCTCCAATACGTTATATGTCCCAATGATATTCTGTTCAAGATGGGTATAAGTATCCTCGGCACCTACTTTGACATCCGGATTTGCTGCAAGATGGAAAACCATATCACATCTACTCACCTGTTCCAAAAGTTCATTTTTGTCCAAAATATCAGCAACGATCAATTCAAAGTTTTCTTCATCATCGAGATGGGCTACCAATTCCCTTTTACCTGACGAAAGATTGTCATATCCGATGACTTTATTTTCTTCAACCAATGCATCCACTATATGGCTGCCTATAAATCCAGCAGCGCCTGTGACTAATATCGTCCTGTCTTTAATTCTCATCTTTTTGACCTCTCGATATGCTTTTAGAATCTCCGAATAAGCGGGTTTTAGCAATATAGTAAAGGAATATAAACACTACGATAACTATTATGATCACACCTATACCGGCGAGGATATTACTCTCGAATGCTCCGATGATCGCCTCTCCCATGTAATGTGAAAGTATGCCTATCAAAAAACATCCAAAAAAAGATCCTGAGATGATGGCCAGCCATGCCTGAAATTTATCCATTCCAATCACTCTACCCAATATAGAGGCTCCGACACCACCACTCCCCTGAAATGGAACTATAACGAAGATCGCAACTCCAAAAAAGGCTAGTTTTTTGATCCATTCTTTTTCCTTCATCTTTTGGGCACCAAAATCCTGGAAGTTATCGATCCATCTACCGATAACAGGGATCTTCTTGGCTATATAAAAATTCCACATCAGAAAATATGAATTGATGACGTCTATAAAGGCGATGGTCCCTGAAACTAAAAAGATATACGTTGGAGGAGAGAGCGTTCCTCTAAGAGCTCCTATAGCAATGGGGATGACACTCTCTTTACCGGCAGGGGGGAAAAAATATCCCACCATGGCCCCACCTATGATCCAAAATGTGTTGTCGATACCATTAAGCATGATATAAAGTAGACCTACATAAGAAAAACCGATGATGAAGGGGATAAAGAAAAGGAATAATTTACCCCATATAGTATCGTAAAAGACCTCTTCCTTAATGAATATCCTTTTCTTCATCAAACCCTAATATTCAAACCCGTGTATTATCTTTTTTGGCAGTTCAAGCCTTAGATGTCACCCCGAAAACTACTTTTTTACCGCAGAAAGGGCACACTTTAGATTCAGTGTCCTTTTCTATTTTAAAATGTGTACCACATTTCGGACATACTGCATCCAATTCTGCCATCATATCCTAATGTCGATAATCGGTAAAAAGGTTATCTATTTTGGCTAACTCATCTCACTCGAGTAAGGTGATTTTCCTTTTACCTATTTTTTTAACGACCCGATCGGCTATACTGGAATCGATGATCTTCTCAAGTTTGCCTTTGATGGACTTATGGATTATAACATGGATAATATTCATGCGCTCAAATTCGTCGATTATCTCTTTAGATATGTCGTCAGTGGTCCTTAAATAGACATCGTAAGGTATCTCGAATTCGTCTATAACATCTATTATATCAGAGGCTATTTCATCTGCCATATGTTTCTTAGTATGTTGTACTTCATTGTCTATCTTTTCTTTCTCTTCATGGCCCAAATAGGCATCTACTATTTCCTTTTTAGGTCTCTTTTTGATTATCTTGAGGATCGCGATTTTTTTTGGATCTAATTTCTTTATGATTATCTTGATCTTCTCAAGCGATTTTTTTGAATATTTATGTCCGTAGCTGGCTATGAGAAGTGTTTCAGGTTTTTGTTTCCGTTCTTCTTTTTTTATTTCGTCCATGTATTTCCACCTTTATTTATCACCAATACCCTAATAATTTCCACCATCCTAATCCCACGGTAAGAAAAACTAGGATGCCTACTACACTGAGAATTAAACCTGGTTTGAAAAAATCTTTAGGATTTAGATGTCCCGTTCCATAAACCAACATTGCACTTGGAGTTCCTATAGGAGTTATGAACGCAAAAGCACTCGCTAGAGCAATTGTGAAGACCGGAACGATGGTTGGCATACCGAGAGGTTCCATAGAGGGTATTGCTACAGGTAACAAAATTGCTGTCACTGCAGCATTACTCATCACTCCTGAGATGAACACCGCCAAAGTTGCAAACAGACCGAGTATCAAAAATGGATTTTCACCTACGACCCCCATTAAAGAGGTTGCTATCACCTCAAGCACTCCTGTTTCAGGTAATACGAGAGAAAGTGTGACTGCTCCTACGTACAAGAATAAAGTTCCCCATGGCATCCTCGACTCAACGTCGTCCCAAGTGACTGTTTTCGTAGCTCCTATAGCAAAGGCCAACATAACCGCCACCACACCCATACCAATTATCTGGCCTATAGTCGCCCAAGTGATGAATCCTACTAAAAGAAATAGTGCGGCTTTACCTTCTCCCCATGTAAGATCGCCCATCTCCTCCAATTCTCGTTTTATATTTCTTCGGATATTTTCCATATCAACTTCTTCTAGATGAAAAATCTTTTCAAGAACGAAATACACAAGAAACATCATCACTAAAGAAACAGGTATAGAGGCAACGAACCATTCTACGAATGAAATTGTTTCTCCAGTGTGACGGGTAAATATCTCTACAGCCAATATATTTCTTGCACCACCAAGGAAGGTAGCTATACTACCCACTGAAGTACCGTAAGAAAGAGCAAGAAGAGTAGATTTAGCGAAATTGGACTCTAATATATTCTCACGTTTTGAAAATTGGTAGATACCAAGAAGTATAGGTATAAAAATGGCTGCAATGCCATGTTCTGGCATAAGCATGGATAGCAGTCCCCCTACACCCGTTACACCCATTATAAATCGTCTCGGTGATGATCCAAAAAATTCCAAAAAAGTCAGTGCGACTCGTTTGTGAAGGTCCTGGACTTCAAAGGCTATAGCTAGTATAAAAGCACCCATTAGGAAAAAAAGGGTGCCGGATGAAAAACCTTCAAAGGGAGTGACATCATCCGGAAAAATACCAAGAAGGACCGATACTGAGATTATCAAAAATGTAGAGAATATGAAGGAAATCGGGGTGAGCAACCACATATATACTGCAAGGAAAACAACGGCTACACCGTAATACAACTTTGGATCGGCAGCATATAGAGTAGAAAGTAATACAATAAGAGTAAATACAGCTAAGCCAAGAATTGTCTGGAATTTGTCGTTCCTCAATAATCTAGTTGCACTACTTACTTTGACCATCTACTATTACCATATAAAAAAGCATATAAATCAATTTCCCAGAGTATATCTGTACTGAAATATTGTATCCATTACTGATTTGAACCTGTTGTCATATCCTTCTATATCCGTGATATCAACGAAAAATATATATGTTATAAATGCTATATGTATTATAATCATATGATATACATAACATATCAATGTGTTATATATATTATATATAATGGATATTAGGTGATAAATGTGGATAATGTGGATATAAAGGAAAAGAAGATGATTGATAAAAGCAAGATGGGGGCCACAGCGATGTTCTGGAATAACGAGAAGAGCATCTCAGAAAGGATGGAGATCAAGCCTGAAAAGGTGAAAAAGCTAGGTATCGCTTTTGGTTTTTACCTAGCGACGATGGGGATGATGTACATATTCCTATGAATTACTTTCATACCTATATAATAATAAATCGTTGAAGCAAATAATCAACCCCCGAATCAGTCTATGGTATGCCAGATAAGCTGATTAAAGTAAAATCGAATTTGATTTCATCTTAAAATCAAAATATAATGTGATGTAAATGAGACTCATACCCATCGTTATAATAATCATATTCGTCTTCGACCTAGTTGATAGTTCAGCGGGACAGGGTCTCGGTACAGTATCAGCTCCTCTACTGATCATGATGGGGTACGACCCGGCTCTCGAGGTGATACCTTCTCTTGTCATAGTAGCCGCCCTGTCTGGTTTAGTTTCAGGTTATTTTCATCATGAATTTGAAAATGTGAATTATTCGCTAAAACGACCCTTTAACGATGAAACCAAAACTGTAGCATTTACAGCAGGAGTTGGTTCCATCATGATTATCTGTTCTACATTGTTGGTACACTATTTTATAAGACCTCCAGCTATTTTTTTGAATACCTATATTGCTATACTTGTGATCGTGATGGGATTCCTGGGTCTTGTCCGGGTGAAAGAGGGGAGTAAGAAGTATACATTTAGACCTAAATTTATAATCGGTTTTGCAGCTATCGCCGGTTTCAATAAAGGTGTCGGGGGCGGTGGTTACGGCCCTGTTTTAGTCATGGGGAATATACTTTCTGGCATCTACGAAAAAACTGCAGCAGCACTCACCCAGACTACCGAGGGTTTCGTTTCAAGTGTAGGGGCGATAATATTTTTCGCTCTTGCAGTCGGTGTTGGAGATATAGACCTTTTCCTGCTACCATCGATGTTCACAGGTTCCTTCTTTGCTTCTATACTAGCCCCTTACATTCTTCGAGTTCTGCCCAATAAGATATGGAAGATATTGATCCCATCCTATGCCTTTGCAATCGGTATATATTTCCTGATTAGACTTTTTCTACAAATCAATTGACTAAGTTTAAATAATAAGTTATATTGTAAGTTTGATAAGATACAGATGGTAAGAAAAAAGAAGCTTAACCCTAGTGGGTCTAAAGGCAAAGATGGAGAATTTCATAACGCACATTTGAGCCTAAATGAAGATGAGTTGGAGGCTGCAGGTTTTCAAATCGGTGACGAAGTTCTCGTACGAGTCCGGGAAGATATGATAGTCATACAAAAGGCTGGGAAATGGCCCAACCGAAAAAGTGTGAGTATTGAAACTAAAACCCACAATGATGAGGACTAAAGACTATTTGTTGTAGCTTGTATTCATTGGGACTTTATAAGATCCTGTTATTAGAATAGAGCATACTTCCCATATATCGATTAAAACATAATTTTCTAAGGCATATTTGAGAACATCAGTACTTTATGACCTTTCTGCCATCGTGAGATATCTATAGCTGTGATGATTTGGTAACCATCTTCTTCGATTTCACTCGATAATTTTTTCACTACTTTAGCATAGGGCTGTGTAACATCTATACTTTGAGATTTGACTGCTATCATACCTGAACCTTTTTCTTTTAAAAAATCTAAATTCTTTAAAAATATCTCAGATTGATTACGCTGGGCGATATCCTGGTAAACAAAGTCAACCTGTCCCACTAGATCTCTGTAGTTTTCTGGACGATTAGCATCCGCCATCATCGGGAAGATATTTTTCCTTTTTTTAGACAATTTCAAAAGGTTGCGATACGGTTTCCTAGCTTTTTCCACAGCGAATATCCTGCCATCTGTTAAGATATCGGATAGATGTGATACCGTCGTACCATCCCCGGCACCAAGGTAGAGGATATCGTCATCAGGACTGAACGGTAAACCGCCTTCTTTGACCAAAAAAGCTCCCAACTTACTTCGGTGTGGGTCCCAATTTCTGTATTCAAAATCATCTACTTCTATTAGATCTTCTCCGTAAACGGATTCTCCAGGGACTAGGTTCATTGTGTAATATCTACCTTCGATACGGTAAACACCGTCTGAAACAGGTATCGGTTCTTTCATCTCATTTCATCCAAAACTTCGGGGAACTTCTCAGCAAATTTTCTAGCCCTCTCTTCAGGAACCGTGAAAGATATCCTTACGAATTTATCTCCTGCGATATTCGATAGGTAATTACCTCCACGAACAAAGATATCATGCTCATAAAGGAGTTTTTCCTGGATCTTTTGAGGATCTAATCCAGTTTTTTCAATATCGATCACGAACATATTAGTGTTAGATGGATAAACTGGTAGGAAAACATCGGGTATGTCTTCTACTGCTTTCTTGATGATAGATTGGTTCTTTCTTGACTGTTCCAACATCCCTGGAAGCCATTCCTTTTTGGTTTCCAATGCCTTTTTGGCTCCGACCTGTGCGATTACATTCGCAGATAGAACATTGGTTCGGTATTTGTGAAGTATTTCAGAGTATCCCACCGGCATGATCAAGCCACCCAATCTCATGCCGGCAAAACCCAAGTTCTTTGAGAAGGAGTAAACGAACATCGTCCGTTCTGGAACGAATTCAGAAGCTAGTGTGTGTTCATAGGCGAAATCCCTGTAAGTTATATCGTCTATAACAAGAAGATCGTTATCTTCAGCGATCTCACAGATCCCTTTCACATCTTCTTTAGTGTATGACGAGCCTAAGGGATTTAGTGGGTCTATAAGAAGTATCATCTTGGTATCCTTATCCACCTCTTCATTTACTTCCTCTACTGTCATCCTGTAAGGTTCTTTGTAAACATCTATCTCCTTAGGAGTGGAACCAGAGAGTTTGATCTGATGGTGGATCGGCATAAAACTGGGATCGGATGCGATCACGTTGTCGCCTTCACTCAATAGTGCTCTTGTAAGTGTATATGTTGCTTCTATAGCCCCATTGGTGATCAGTGCATCGAATCCATCTTTTAGGTTTAGATCATCCAGCAATATATCCTTCAGTCCTAATACACCATCTCTATGTGGGTAAAGGTTGAATTTTTTATTTTCTAGGGCCTCTTTCATTGCTTCCATTATCTCAGGGGATGTCTCTATTTGATTTGTATTCTGACTCATCCAAACGATCTTGTCCTCCCTTTCATGGGCGTAAACGAACGGGTCTTTTTCCATCATACCACCAGGTATGGTATAACGAAGTGAGTATAAGCTTTTCGGGCAGAAATGAGGATTCTCTCAGTAAATTATTTATCAACCTTTTTGATTAGGACGTACGTTAAGGGCTCGTGGGTTTTATATACAACCTGCTTTTAAGAAGAGCACACAACATCATCAACCTGCTCCTGTGGTGTAGTCCGGCCAATCATCTCGGCCTTTCGAGGCCGACCAAAACGGCCAAAGACAGCCGATTACAGGGGTTCGAATCCCCTCAGGAGCATACCCTTTTGGGTTCAATTCCCTTGCTATTATTCTGTCCTTCGATCGGTAAAACAAACTAACATTATTCAAAAAATTTCTTTTTTTAGTTGAGGAAAACTTATAAACTAAAAACTTGCCTCCCGCTTGTAGACCCATTTTTCCTGTTTTTTTACAATTAATAGATATTCCATTTCACTTACGACCGGATACGTGCGTCTCTATGTTGTACACCAAAATAGAGTTAATAATGACAGTTTTATCTCACCCTCTCAGCTCAATTGTTATTAATCAATATCCAATACAGTTCTCATGAAGATCCTCAAGCAAATCATTAGGGATAAAGGAATCACTTCTTTTCTCATAATAGGATCGATCCTTACTGTTCTCGACCTATATACTTCAAAAATAGGGCTAGAAAGAGGACCTATAGAAGCTAATCCATTCATGGATCAAATAATGGCTAATATCAGCACAGGAGGCTTTCTCATTGTCAATCTTATCCTCTCTGCTTTGTTATTGACATTCCTTGCATGGGGTTCTGTTAAAAAGTTAGAGGGTCAATATCGTTATCTCCCTCTGATTATTTACTGTATCATTAGGGGAGCTGCTGTTGTGAATAATGTTTTAATATATCACGAGACAGTATGACTGTTGTATATAAAAAAATCATAGCTATACTGATTATTACTCTTCCAATCTGACCAATGAAACTTTTTCAGTTCTAGTTTTAGGGGTTTTCTGGACCATCCCAACTCTCTCTGTCATGATCTTAATCTTAAAAATTCTTTATTTCGATGATGTTCAATTTCTTTTCTCATTTTTTGATTCAACAATTCTTGTTTTACAATTTCCCTAAGAATTTGACAGGACAAAACTTCATTCTCTCTTTTTAGAAAAACCCTATTTGCTCCAAGTTTTAAAGCTTTTAACATCACTTTATCGCACCCTCTGTCTATCAATAGAATGAAAGGTATATTTGACAATTTTTCTTTTCTAACCTCTCTCAATAATTCTAGATCATCCTCTTTTCCAATATCGTAGCTAGATATTATTACTTGGAAATTGTGTTCTTCTAGTTCAACTATTGATTTTTCTATAGAGGTTGTTGTTAAAACTTCGACGTCCTCATTTTCAGATTCAATCGTTTTTTTAGCCTGAGTTAAGAAATCCTTATCTCTATCTATTAACATTATTTTTTCAATATCATTGATCATCATTATATATTCCTCTTATTTTTATTAAATAATATAAGGGGAAAGGGGTTTGGTTTTTGCTTGTATGAACTGGAGTCTCTTCGTTTATTCTGATTTTTCACTCAGGATTGGTTTGTCCTGTGAATCGTGTTTCTCTTGTGACTCTCCGCCTTTTTTCTTTACCATCACAGTAAACCCAGCGATTACCAGTGCAAGTATTGCTATTATCAATCCGACTATTCCCAGATTTCGAGCCATGGATATATCGTCGTCTTGATCGTCCATCTGTGTTTTAAGATCCTCTTCTACTTCGTCTATCCTTGCATTGATG
>PULU01000077.1 GCA_003551065.1 Thermoplasmata archaeon
ACCATGGACATAGGACCCGAAGATACCAATCTTCTTTACGTTGTATTTCTCTTTGAGATCTGGTTTATGTTCTCTCAGTTTTCGTTTGATCTCTTCTAGTTCACTCATCAATTATGATTAATGTCAGCTGATAATATATAAGTTTCCTTTCCTAGGTGCTAGTTTTTCCAATCTTTTGAATGGAAAATGCGTTCCCAACCTTGTTCCTTTTTGCACGTAACAGAAGATCGATAATTTATTACTAGAATTGGAGGAAACTGCCGTGTTTGATAATGTTGAGGTGTGAGATCCCGGAACGGTCTTATTTGAATAGAGATTTAAAAAATTTTGATTATAATCTACATCTGTTTTTGTTGCGAACGGCGTCAGGCGTGGAACTAGTCCCACTCCCTCCTCATCGGCATTGCGGATGCTAGCAGACGGCGTTCGTGTCTACTGGAATTTTAACCTAAAATTCCATCAAGTATCAGAATTATGGAATAATTCTAATTTAGTGGCAATTTTGTTAAGAAATTGCCACACTATTTAGAATTTTTAAGTAAAATTCTGAAATACACGAGTTACAAGACGCTGTTCGTAATAATTGGCGGGGTAACAGACGGCGATCGTAAAGATTTTCGGGGTGAGCTGAAGAGCCAAAAAAATACATCTGGATGCAGGGGTGAACAGACGTTGATCGTATTACGAACGTGGTCTTCTGGTGGGTGTGTGGGATCCCTCAAAGGTCTTATTTGAACATTAAGAGATTTTGATCATGATCTGTGTCTGATTTTGTTGCGAACGATGTCTGGCGTGGAACGGATGTGTGAGAATTCTCTAAGGTCATATCTATATTTGTCAATATCCAGCTATCTTATTTGTGATAAAGAAAATCATCTTAAATCTTTCAAACCGGCTCTGTCGTCCTTCAATATATCTAACAGCTTCTTTGGAGTAATAGATATCACGCCTTCGATATCGAATTCTTTCTTGGCGAAGAATATCTTTTCGCCGGATAGATAATCCGTTCGATCCAAAAACTTCCGAACATCCGATTCCGAAACATTTTCGCTCCATTTTACTTCACCAGATACTAGAACATCGTCGTCATGAGTGATGATGAAATCGATATCGAATTCGCTCGAATAGTGATATTCATATTTACCATCGTAAAGTTCCGCGAAAAGATCGCCGCAGTACCTCTCTATATATGTAGGGATATTCTCTTTGATCACTTTTTTTATCCTTTTGTCAGAGATGTCTTCCTCAAAAAAATTGTATCTTTCGTCGAGCAGGTAACCGAGTTCCATTATCGGCGATTTTATGGTGTATCGGTAGCCCTTCTTATGGTGTAGTGAGGTCCTGTTCACAAGGTCCATGGACATCATGTTCTTGAAATATGGTCTGATGTTGCTCGGGTCTGGCTGATTTATCACTCCTCGTGAATGAAGTAAGTCGGCTATCTCTTTAAGTTTCCATCGACCTAGAGCGAGTGATCTTATTATCCCTTCGTATACTTCAGATAATGTTCTTTCTTCTTCTAGGAATATCTCTCCAGTCAATGAAGGTATGGATCGTTTCGAGAAGAATAAGATATCTTCTAAACTCGTTTCTCCTTCCTTAAAATACTGAAAAGTCCATGGATCTCTGAGATAGGTTGAGAGTTCGAATGCCTTGTTCGGATGGATATGAGTTCCTAGTTCCTTGAAAACGTTACTTGGTGAGATCAAGGAAAGCTTGAATTCTGAGACAAGTCCCAGAATGGGTGAGTTTGGAGAGAGTATATCTTTCATGACGTGGAAAGAAGAACCTGTCAGGATCAATCTGCCCTGGGAATGGAAAGATTGAACATGATCTAGAAATTCATTGGGTAGCCTTTGGAATTCATCGACGACTACGGTTTTTTCATCTTTGAGTTCGGATCTCAACCTCTCTAAAAAAAGCTCGAATGAATCTATGTTGCTTATGGAATCGTCTTCAGCTATTATCCCTCCTCCACGCTTGACTATGAAGTAAAGATCGTGGTCGATGAAATTTTTAACTAAAAAGGTCTTGCCCACTTTCCTTCTACCATAGATCAATGTATAGTTGGGTAGTTCGTTCAATCTTTTTGCATGGTTTCGGGTAACCACTATTATGGTAATCACCATTACGGTAATGGTTGTTACCCTTTATAAACCCTTCGTCTTTTATTAACGAGATTTGATTCCTTCTCGGGTGTTAAAAGATGAGGTTGTACATTTTAAAAAAAATAGAAAAATTTATTAAGTCAATGATTTGATTTTAGCAGGAATTAATGGTGAAGGAAGTAAAGAGAACTGATACAGGTAAAATTTACCGGAATATGATACCTACGACGATCCTATTTTTCATAGTTATAGCTTATGTTTTATTATCTATCGGTCCGGGTCTAGATATATTTATATTATCTAGATCTGAAATCCTCATGATCGTTTTTGTATTCTTGCTTCCCTCAGCTATCATGATATATGGCTTATTCGGTTTTCGCCTATACAGATACTCTACTAACTGGCGAGTTTTATGTCCTGTGGATGATGCGGAGAAATGTTGCGATGTGAACGTGGAAAAGATGACTGAAAGATTGCGAGAGTGCATTGAAGAAAGATTCGAAAGGGTCGATTCCGTTGATAAATACGACAAGTGGTTTCAAAGATCTGAAGGTGAGAAGCTTTTTAGTGACGATTTCGTTATCTATGTGCACGGGACAGTTAATAATCTCGAGATAGTGACTATCTATGTGAATCTTAGAGTTTTGAATAAAGATGGAGAAAAGATTGAGAGGATGAAAAAGGACATAGAAAAAGTTCTAGAAAGATACGAACCGGTGAAATCGGTTTCTTCCTCTTGAGTAAGAAAGGCAGAATGTTGGTTTTTTGTATTTACGTTTTGAAACCTATCTCAACAGGTCTCCATAACAAATAATTAATAACTTTGTCAGTGTTTCGAATTCATCGTGGTCGTTGAAAATGAGCGAAGATGAAATTGGGCAGATGAGGCCAGAAAACTTTTATGACGAATATGGTGAAAAAGAGTGGGAGAGACTGGAAGCCAATATACACCGCAAGATGGAGTTCGAGAGCACAGTTCATTACCTGAAGGAGTACCTACCCGATTCAGGCAAAGTTCTAGATGCTGGGGGAGGCGCTGGCAGATACACAATCTGGTTGGCTGAAAGAGGTTACGAGGTTGTTCTTTTAGACCTTTCGGAAGGACAACTTAGAGTCGCAGAAGAGAAGGTCAAAGAACGGGATTTGGAAGACAAGGTTTCATTTCTAAAGGGTGAAATAAGGGATCTAGACTTTGTTTCGGAGGAGTTCGATGCTGTGCTCTGTACAGGCGGACCGCTGTCACATATCGTGGACGAGGAAGAAAGGAAGGAGGCCGTCATTGAGTTAAAAAGAGTAGCAAAGTCAAAAGCGCCTATATTCATATCTGTCATGTCTTTCTTTCAAGTTATCTCGAACATAATGTCTTTGTGTCCAGAAGAGGTTGTTCTATTACCGGAATATTTGGAGACAGGGGATTACACTGAAGAGATGGTTCAAAAACACAGTCTCGAGCCCACCTTTACCGAGTGCCATTTCTTCCGCAGAGAAGAGTTCGAAGAGCTATTGGAAAGTTGCGGCCTCACCGTAGAAAAGATCGTTGGTCTAGAAGGACCTATCAGCGAGCTTGTGGACATCGAAAAGTTCGAGGAAGAGAGTACTGAGGAAGATAGAAAAATCGTTCGTGAGATGGTGGAGAAGACCAGGGAGGATCCTGTGGTTGCAGAGATATCTAGTCATATGATGGCAGTCGTCAGAAAGGCCTGAAGTTCCCGCTTTTTGTATAACTCGATAAGTTCGGATTTCTTCCTCCTTGACTTGTTTTTTGTTAAACTTGATATCTTATAAAAAGAGAATGATCCTAGTATGTACATGATGTTTTTTAGTTTTTCTATTGGGTTTTTTAGGAACTCTCTAAGAGCTTGAACCAGAGAGGAACGAAATCCACTTTTTTCCCATCGATCTCTTCCTCATCATCGAGATCATCGGTTATCACCGTTAGGTTATTACAACCTAGTTCCTTCGAAGCCGTTAACAAATTTTTTACTTCCCTATCTTTCGTATCAACGTTCAGATCGGAACACACTTGGATGAGTTCCTTCGTATCCGTTCCCTCTCTTACGACGAAATCCACTTCTTTATCATCTTTTTTCCAATAGTGCAGCTCTTTCTGAGGATTGGAAACAGTTTCTTTGTATAGTGTAACCGCTGTAAGATTCTCGAAGAACCAACCACGGTCGGATGAGAATCTCTCTGTCAGCGAGGTCGCGAATCCGTTATCTATCAGATGAACTTTTCTAGGATACTGCAATCGATCCTTCACCGATCGAGAATGTATCGTGACATCAAAGAGGAAGTAGCTGGATTTGAGATAAGAGAAATAATTGGCGATAGTATTCTTACTTAACTTCAATCCAATCGACTTTAACCAATTTCTTGTCTTTGAAAAACTTATCAGGCGCGAGAAGTTGTTGACCAGAAGCTTCATCAGGGACTCCAATACGTTCACTTTCTCTATGGAATACCTTTCTATAAGATCTCTAGCGACTATGGTCGAAAAGTATTCCCGCAGTATCTTCAATTTTCTTTTCTCTTCTTCTTCGAGAACGATCTCTGGAAAACCTCCGTATTTCAGATATTCATTGAAATGTCTCCTCAATTTTGGTTTCTCTTTACTGTACTTCACAAGTGATATGTCTTCGAAATCAAAACCCTTGAAATCGAGGAACTCCTGAAAATTTAACGGAAAGATATAGGTGGTTAAAGTTCTCCCACGAAGAGAACTCGCGATTTCCTGGCTCGAGAGCTGAGAGGAAGAGCCTGATATGGTGAGATGAACGCTATCGTCTTCCGCCAGTCTTCTGCTCCATCTTTCCCACCCGTCTATCCTCTGTATCTCATCTACGAAAAGATAGATTGGTTCGTCGACATCAAAAATCTCCTTGATGGTAGGTACGAGCCGAGAGAGATCGTCGATAGTAGGATTCAAAAGCCTTTCGTCCTCGAAGTTGATATAATACACATCTTCTTTTTTCAGGTCATCGATCTTCTGAAACATCCTGTATGTTTTTCCCGCTCTCCTGATACCTGTAATCAAGGCAGCTTTCTTTCGCTCAGTATCTACCTTTACTTTTCTGTCTTTTAGGTCGTGTGGAACTCCTTCTTCTTTGAACTCGACGAGGAGTCGTTTCATGGTCTCTTTGTTTGTTGTTTCGACCATATCGTATAATAGAATTAACAATTTATAAAGTTATCGTATGGTTAGATATACGATGTTTTAGATTATCGTTAATAGAGATGACCGATTCTTTTTGCTGTAGATTCCAACGGCGAAGAGTACACCTAGTACTAAAAGTGTCGTAGTAAATCCAGATATGCTGTCATCATCCTCATCTTACTCTATAACTAAAAAAGGATAGCCATCGTTGATCTCATCATCTATATCCCAAATATCCTCTTCTTCACCTTCATAGCAATTATATCCGTAATGATCTCTACGCTGACTTGAAAGGAGTAGAGGATCGCTCTTTCCGTGGTATCGTCTTCGATCTCATGTTGCTGGATATACTCCTTTTCCTTCTCAAAATTTTCAATCTTTTTCAGATATCTTTTTTTTCTCATCCGACCACCTATTCCTAGCTTCGATCATCTCCTCCACATCTTCGAAGGAGTTTTTTTCTATACGGGGCTTGTTATCCTTCCACAGCTTCCTATATCCGTAAAATAATAAGATAATTCGACCTCATCACCGAAAATAACTCTATGATTTTTTATAATATTGATCTGAAGTGTAAGAGGAAGCTTCTCGAAGATCTTCACATCCTATTTTCCGCCTACTCTTTCAAAAACTTTGAAAAGTATATCATCCGATTTCGGTTCGACCAAACATATGTCTATATCCGATCTTTGGGTTCGTTCGTTCTTTACAGAGGAACCAAAAAGTAAGATCCCTTCGACCTTGTCTTTGAATGGTTTGAAATCCTCCTTTATCTTTTCTATCTTTATATCTTCCATCATATATCATATCATCAGGATGTATTAAATAAGTTTCCTTTTTGATGGTTTTGGTCTATGTTTAAAATTGTACTAGACTGGAAGCATATCATCGCAGAGTTCAAAAAACAGTTCGAGCAGATCCTTTCTATCATGGTCGAAGTATAGGCAAACCATCCCGGACTCCTGGTCTGTATGATCGAACCTACTAAAGATGTCTTCCTCAGTATCCCCCTTTTCATAAAGATCCATGAGGGATCCTTCCCCACCATACATCTCGACGAGCAGATGTAGTTATGTTTGCAGCTCTTCAGTCCGCACTCGATACCTCTCTTTTAGGCCGTCGATCATGTTTCTCCCTTTTGTAGGGTATGTAGAGGGCGATGTTATCTTTATCCTTCTCTGTTGTAGGGTCGGTGAGAGGTGGTCGATCGAAGATCTGATCTGGAGGTTATAATTTATCTCCCTCATCAAAGGATGGGCGGGATCGACATACTTGGCCTTTCAAACAAGTTGTGAAAGACTACTGGGATTTCATCCCTTGGCCTTTCAAACAAGTTGTGAAAGACTACTGGGATTTCATCCCTTGGCCTTTCAAACAAGTTGTG
>PULU01000137.1 GCA_003551065.1 Thermoplasmata archaeon
GTCATACTTTTATCCCGTCTTTATCTATATTCATCAAAAATGGACTTTTCCTTGTTCGATAATGATCCTCATCTAAAGGCAATACAGAAATGACCACGTCATATTTCAGATCCAGCTCAAATATCTGATCTATAATTTTTTCCCTCTCTTCGATCACGTCATCGACGTTTTCGAGGACTACCACGATATCGATATCAGAACCTTCGACAGCCTCTCCCTTCGCATAAGAACCATAGAGTAATATCTCCTTGATCTTATCACCGTATATATCTTCCAATCTACTTTTAACTTCGTCGATTATCGGCCGGATATCTTCAAGATCTCTTTCCGCCATCGATAAACATGATGGAATCAATACTTAATTAATTTTGCTTCTTCCATCTCGGAAGGTTAGTATGGAATAAGACATAGGTAATTTTATAAAGCAGTGAAACTGGGTGAGTTTTACCATTTCTTCTTGTAGTAGACTACAAGTGCTAGGACTACCGAGATGGCAAGCAACGGCATGGTGAATCCAGGGATATCATCATCATCGTCCTCTTCATGATAAACATTTTGAGCTCTCAGCTGATCTTCCCTGTCTATTGCCTGCAAGATGGGATAGCCTTTCTCAGTCACATCTTCGTCATCCTCTAAGACCGTTTCCCAGATATCATCGTAGTCGAGGGCGTCCATATATTCGGCGGCGTTTTCACCTGTCATCTCGTCGGTCGTCAGACCTGTTCCCCCGTCACTAGTCTCTAGACCAGAAGCTTTGGTATCCCAGAACGAGTTCTCAACTTCTCCACCGGCCCAATTACGGCCCACGAGTCCACCTACATACTCATCCCCATCTACACTACCACTCGAATAAGAGTATTCTACGGTCGCATAGTTATTTTCCCCCACCAACCCGCCAACGTACTCGTCTCCACTCACATCTCCGATTGCATACGATTCGGATAATGCAGCCATGTTATTTTCACCAATTAAACCACCAACCCTCCATTCTCCGACAACATTACCCGTAGCAAATGAGGTTTCAACAGTTCCTTCCGAGTTACTTCCAATGAGTCCTCCAACATCACCTACCCCATTTACGTTTCCCATTGCATAAGAATTGGACGAAACGCTATCGTTTCGCTGGTAACCTATTAGTCCACCTATATTATCAACCCCAGAAACGTTGCACACCGTATAAGAGTTGGAAACTGAAGCATCGTTACTATTGACTCCAATAAGTCCTCCTACATGCTCACTTATAGGGTACCCTTTAGTGCCCATCACCTCACCAGTGGCATAACAGTTCTCAACTGTTGCACCGTTCCCCTGCCATCCTAAAAGCCCGCCTACACGACTTTTTCCACTCACGTTTGCACCAACGACACCAAGGTTTTTGATATCTCCTTCGGACCTACCAAAAAGTCCTACGAAATTTTCATCAGACCTATTGATATAAAGGTCTCTAATTTCAAGTCCCTGTCCGTCGAAAACTCCAGTGAATCTATTATCGCTATCTCCGATAGGTTTGAATCCATCGCCATCCCTGGCCATCTTACTCGCCACTTCTTCATACCCATCGGTATATTGATCTAGATGTGTGGTTAACTTGTAGCTAGCCCCTGGTCTGATCCTCACTTTATCGAGATGATTCCAATTCTCTATACGATAAGGTTGTGACTTTGTATCAGGGTCAACGGGAAGAAAATAATCTATATCATCCACGTGTTGTAGTCCAGGTGCCGGTTCCTGGGCATTATCGATAAGGTAAGGATATGATACATGTGTACCATCGTCATACACATCCCATGTGTTTTCGAAGTCGAATCCTGTCATGTTTTCTTTAGCACTATCTCCGGTCATCTCTACACTTTGGAGAACTGTACCACCGTCACTATAATATTGACCAGAAGTAACCATGTCCCAATAAGAGTTAGACACTCCACCATGGTTTTCACCCACCAGACCTCCTACTTGACTATCTCCACACACGTTACCAGTAGAATATGACTTGATAACTCTGCCAATGATGTATCTTATCGGCGTGAAAGATTCAAAATAGTTATGTCCCACAAGGCCACCTATAATCGTACCCCCTGTAACTTCTACAGTAGTATACGAGTTTTTGACGAGACCCCCGTTCAATCCAATCAGACCGCCTACCTCATTAGATCCTCTTACATAACCACTTGCATACAAGTTGCTCAACGTGCCGTTGAAGTTTGATCCAATGATAGTGCCTACTCTGTTATTCCCTCTAATGTTTGCATCGATGAGCCCTAAATTGTTAATGTTAACTTCGGCTCCTTCACTTATCCTTCCAAAAAGTCCTACATTATTCTTTTCAGGTCGGTTTATATAAAGATCCCTTATCTCATATCCGTTCCCATCAAAAGTCCCACCGAACGATGTGCCTTCACCTCCTATCGGGGCCCATCCTTTCTCAGTATCTACTAATTCATCATAACCATCTGTATCTTCATCTAGGTTATTCATCAAGATGTAATCGCCATCTAAGTCATCTCTCACTTCATCCAAATCATGCCAATCGTAGATCTCTATCGGTTCGGATACATCTTCTTGGACACTTAGACCCGTGTCTTCCCCAGACACAACTACAAAAAATCCGCTCATCATCAACAGAAAGCTGATGGTGATAGTGAATAGTTTCATTTTCATCTTAATAACCCTCTTATTTAATATCTAATATATCGAATGATGCTATATAATACTTATTGGTCTGCGATCACTTCCTGGAACTTTAGATCCTCCTCTTTCATGATTATCGGACAGATGTCAAGAACGTTCTGTATCGCAAATCCTATATTTTTGTATATGCAGTCTCTTTCGAGTCGTTTTTTTTAAACATTTTTAGTGGATGATTGTTCGATTCTCTTTCTATAATTCAAAACTTTTATTTACATCTATAAGCGTGTTATTTGCAAGTAATAGGAGTGATTATAAGATGACAGATTGTCACGATATGAAAAAAGGGCAAGTGTATATGTGTGAAGACTGTGGATTGGAGTTGACAGTGACCAAAGAATGCGAAGAATGTGAGGATACTATCGAAGCATGCGGCTGTGCTCCATGTAAGTTCATCTGCTGCGGTGAACCACTGGCTCTAAAAGAGTGAGTTTCTGTAGTTTGAAAAATATACACAAAAATCTTTCTTTTATTTTTTTATTTTAGTTAGGCTGGGATTTCTCTCTCGCCGAAGAAGAAAATGTCAAGATATATAATCGGACAAGATTCTTCGTCCTCCATGGGTGTGCTCTGCACGTGTGTGTATCTGTTCATACTGAACACACTGGCCACTTCGTTCTCACCTCGATATCCGATCATTATATATGTTGGTTTATATTGTTCCTTCGGTCTCTGTCATTCCAATATCAAATATTCATCCATTGTTCCCTTTACCTAGAAGTCTATCTACCCCTAACAACACTAAAATACTAGTGGCGGTACAAAATGTCAAAACAAATAATATGGCATAGGTCTTATTGGCATCGAAGAAAAATACAATAGTAAAACTCCTATCAACTATTGCTCATCTAGATGATCATATTATTCTCTTCCCATCGATCCTGATGTTTAGTTACGATAAAGTAGATTTGTTTATGAATATTTTTAAATTATTATAAAGCTAAATCAAATCTTTGAAATATTAAGGTTGTAAAAAATATTACAATAAATCCAATAAGTATAGGTAAAGGATGAATCATCGAATATTGAACCCACCCTATAATCAATAGCAAAACAGCGAAGACAGATGAGGTTATAAAAGCTGTAGCCAGGTTTATATTTCCGTCATTTTTACTGTATTTAGAAATAAACATTTTAAATTCAGAAGTGTTAGATATATTAGATAAATTTTCGTCATTTTTTATAATTGAGACAAAACGCCTCAATCTTTTCCTCAATATTTGACGGGAAATTGGGTTTTTTGTTTGTCTTATAAGATGATTTTGTATCTTGATGTTTTTTTTCAGGTACGACATCGCCTTCTCATTATTTCCTCTCATACTTTCTAAACATGCCTTGTAGTATAACAGTGACGGCGAATTTTGATACTCTTTTTTCATTTTAGTAAATATTTGATCCGCTTTACCTAAATTTCCTTTTTTTATTAAAACCATTCCTTTTAAAGCTAGGAGATTCCGGTTATAATTAAATAATTCCGAATCTAATTTTTTATCAATAAGTTCAAGTGCTTCCTTAAATTCATTATTTAAGCATAAACGGTTTAGTCTATATTCAACCCGGGATATTACAAATTCTCTCGAAAATAATAAACTAGCAATCACTATAATACTGGATACTATGAGTATCACATCTAAAATTCGTGAAATTCCCTGTATAACTCCGATCATACTGATAAAACCTAATAATGCAAGAATAGAACCTATTATTATTACAATATGTTGACCGACATACCCAATTTTAGATTTAGAGAAGTCCAAGTATACCATTACTCCTTTTATTTTTGATAATCATTTTAGTTCCATTAAAGCGCATACATCCCACATGCAAGAGCGGTTATACCATCCGTCATATGATCGTAAAACACTCCTCCTACACCACCGACAATACATGCAGCTTGGGATGCTACTATCTCATCTTGTAAGCATTGTTGATATTCATCATCTATACTAAAGGAATGTAAGACACCCTCATCGCCACAAGGACCGCTGACAAGGCAGACACGATCACAATTTTCTTCATCCTATCCATTATTTGATAAACATTCATCGCAACTAGCATATGTCCCGTTAGGATAATTGTCAGCACCGTCGTTTGGCAGGTTCGGTGGACTCATCAGCTCTTCTATCTCATCTTCCATGCAGTTGCCCTCCATGGGAGTGCTCTGCACGTATGCGTATCTGCTCATACTGAACACACTGGCCACTTCATTCTCACCTCGTTATCCAATCATTATATTTGTTCGAGTATATTGTTCCTTCGGTCGGCATCGATATAATGTTCTGTGTATCTTTTTACCGAGATGATCGTCCTTATCATCCAAAATGATCTCTTTTATAGGTATTGAATACTCTATCTCTTGTACATCGAGTTACAACCATCGCAATATACTGACTCCGCTTTTCATACATCCAATACAGAATCCAAGCTCTGGACCGATCTTTCGAAATAGTCCTCTTCGGTCAACCTGATCTCCAAGGCACCTTCCGGACACACCTCGACACATCTACCGCATCCTCTGCATTCCCCCGTTACGACAGCCTTTCCGTCTTCGATATATACGGCATCGATGAAACAGATATCGACACATTTTCCACATCCAACGCAGTTGTCATCCACTTCTACCTCTAAACCTGGTAGTCTCTTGATCTTACTGCTGACAGAAGGTGAGAGATCGGGTATCATCTTCCATAGGCAGCAGCAGTTACAGCAGTTACAGACCGTCATCAACTTCTCCCCGGGTCTAACGTCCAACCACACTGAATCCAACTCGTTCCTGCCTATCAGATGCACCAACCCAGCTTCTCTGCACTTCTCTACATGCTCCAGGGCTTCCTTTTCAGTGACTTCCCTACCCAAGCTGGAGTCGATATCTCTAGCAGCCTCGCCCAAAAACAAACATCCCAACTCGATGGGATGATCCTCACACCCGTTGGACTCCCTACAGATACAGAAGTCCATGACCCAGTGGTAGTCCGCCTCTTCGATGTAATATTCCACTAACTTCGATGGGAGAACTATGTTGTCATGTAATCCCACATCGATGTCTAACTCTATCTCTTTGGGGATATAGATCAGATCATCCTCTTTGAAAAAGACCTTATCCATGACAGGACCGATGATAGGAAGATTCGTCAATTTAGCTAGTAGAAAACGGGACGGGAACAATCTTTTGAGCAATCTCAGAGACAGACTTGATCTTTTCATTTATCGACCTCTTCCAGCAGTTCCTTACCCCGTTCAACAGCATTTTTCTCGACTTTATCCGTCTCCTCGGAACTGTCCAAGAATTTTCGAACGTCATCCACGATATCTCGCAGATGACTCTCCTCACTCTCTTCATCTATGGGTTTCTCCCCCTGTAGTTTCTGACCCCCCTCGTTGAACCCTTCGGCGAAGTACCAGTCTTTGAACCAAGTATATCCGTTCTCAAATAGAAGGTGACCCAAACGGGTCAACGGTTCTGGGATCCCTCTGTTCGATCCAGATAACGTTTCCCGATCCCGCTGGTATTCGACGAACAGCTTTTCACCGGCTGATGAATGCTGTGAGATCAAACTTATCAAGTCATCCTCGATGTCAGAACCGAAATAGGATACTTCATCACCGCCCAGGTCGAGTTCGTCGTTGATACTGAAAAGCTCGACCCAGCCCTTGTAGTAAGGTCTTTTCCCTAAATAAATGCTCATGTAGAGCAATCTTTCCATCTCTTCACCCTTAACCAAATAGATCGGGAGATAAAATTGGTCTTTCAACCTACCCTTTTCCACACCTTCAGCGATGATCGAATAAGAACTTAAATCAACGCCCTCTTTCAACTCTTCCATCAAGTCTTCCAACATCGATGATCCATAGA
>PULU01000158.1 GCA_003551065.1 Thermoplasmata archaeon
CTACAAATTACATATAAAAAAGATAGTAGGGGTAAAAACTGATGAATAAATATGAGATCCTATCTATATGTTTGATATGCCTCCTACTTTTTTCCGTAGTCGATGCTATCGGGTATCAACCTCAGTACCGGAAAGAAGATATAGAGTTCGAAGAAGGAGCTTTAGATCAACATAGAGAAGAGGAGGAAATATTCGAATCATCACCTGTTATCGAAGATCCAATACCATTTGATAGTGACGATGGTTTAAATTCAACACCTACCTTATCCGTTTTAGTAAATCACCCAGAACACCAAGAGATGCAAGTTTTATTTTATAATAACGAAACGGATACCCTGATCGACGACTTAGAAGGCGTACCAAGTGGTGAAAGGGCAGAAATAGTTTGGGAGAATCTCGACCCAAATACTGAGTATAATTGGTATGTCGTTGCAGATGACGGTGAGAATGAAACTCAGGAAGGGCCTTGGAGTTTTTCTACTCCAACCATCGATTATGTAAGGATAACAGATGAGGTGAATGGTACAGCACTTGAAGATAGAGATGTTCCTCCTGAGCAAAAAATAATGGGTTATCTCTCATCCTATAATGAGACTTACGGTTTTTTTGATAATCCTAAGGGAGAATGGGAGGTGAGTGGGGGTAACGCAAGTCTTGATGAAGAGCTACCTGAATACAATGAAAAGAATGGGATAAATGTAGGAGATATAGGAGGATTCGTTTGGTTCAATGTTACGTTACCTGGTGATGGATATACCGACAGTGTCAGGTTCAATGTCATCACGGATGAAATCGGTCACATACAGATAACTGATTCTCCCGATGGTGAACCACTCCATAACCAGTCGGTTTCCGTGGATGAACGATTCAGAGGATATTGCTCAGTATATAATGAAGACGGTGAGTATATCTATACAGTCGAGGGAAACTGGTTGGCAGAGGGGGCTGATGCATCTCTCCTTGAAGATAGTTTCAACGAATCAAATGTTATCGATGTAGGTCTTGAAGGTGGGCAGGTATGGTTCAACGTGACCTACGATGAGTTCCACGATTCTGTGAGGTTCGAGGTATCAGACCCAGAACCAGATGATATCAACATCACAGATGAGCCTGATGGAGAAAAAATATCAGATGATATGGTATCAGTGGGTTTCAAAACGTGGGGTAACGCATCCGGTTACAATGATACTGCCGGGTTCATCGGAACTGTAGAAGTAAACTGGAGTGTTGATTATGAAGTGGGTATGAACCCCACCATTGGAGATTCCCCTGCCAAATCCAGCTGGATAGATGTAGGGACGACCCCAGGTTATCTGGTGTGGAAAGCTTCGTACGAAAGAAATGATCGCTGGATCAACGATACAGTCGAATACAATGTTGAACCCGGAGAACCCGTGAGGTTCGGCTTCGATCCGATAGAAAGTCAAGTAGCTGGTGATTCTTTTGAGATCGGCATCACAGCTTATGACAGTGAGGATAACATAGCAACAGGATATAATGGAACCGCCTATCTTTCAGACACTACTGGAACGATAGATCCAGATGAAACAGGATCTTTTTCAGAAGGGACTTGGACTGGAGAAGTGGCTGTCAAACAATCTCAGGATGAGGTGATTATAACAGCGACAGACCAAGATGGTGAGGATATAACCGGTACTAGTGATTTATTCACTGTCGGAGACCCAGAGATAGATCATATAAGGATCATATCCGATAAAGATGATCCCAGTACGGTAATCGATGATTTGACAGTAGATGCAGGAGATCAAATAACAGGTTATTCTGCGGGTTTCAATGATGAACTTGGATTCGTGAAACTTGTAGAAGCAAATTGGTTCGTAGATAATCATCAGGGAGCCGAAGGGAGCACATCACCTAACCAGGGTAATAAAAGTGTTTTCGATTCGGGTCCATTTGGAGGTGAGTCGAAATGGTCCGCGGAATATGATGGATACATGGTCGATACTGTAAATGTCCAGGTAAATCCACCGACCATAGACAATATATTGATAAGGAATAAACCTGACGGACAGGGGGATGTTTTAGAAGATCTAGAACTGGAGATGGATGATGAGATCACACTGTTCTCAGCTGGATATAACGACTCTTTTGGATACCAGCGGGATGTAGAGGCTGAATGGGAAATCGATGAGGAAGGGAAAGGAGAAATCACAGACACACATGGATCGAGTACAACATTAATACCTGCTGATGAGGGGGACCTAGTTCTAAGAACCTCTTATGAAGGCATCATAAGAACTACTGAGATTACAGTTGTCGAGGAGCATGTTCCGGAGATAATCGGAGATATACCCGATCTCGAACTAGAGATAAATTTCGGGCTTCATGAGATCGATCTTTCAGAACATGCAAGTGATGATTTTGAGTCTCCATCGGAGTTGGAATGGTTCTTGACCGGAACAAAAAGTAACGTGATATCGATATATGGAGAGAATCAAACCGGTAACCATGTATTGACGCTGCTCTCAGAAGAGAATGCAACCGGTCGTATGGAAGTTACTTACTGGTTGGTAAACAGCCAAGGAAACAAAGCTTCCCAAGAAGCATGGATAAACGTTACCAGAGAATATGAAGCGCCCGGTATCAGACGTTGTCCCGATCTATATGTACACTATGAAGAACCATATCAGTTCGATTATTCCCCTTATATAATATACAATTATGACCGATTTGATGAATTGGTTTTAGAAACTGACGATGATGAACATACTAGTGTAGATGGTTTAAAAGTCACTTACGATTATCCAAGAGAAAAACTTAGTGAAGAGTTCCTTGTAACTATAAGTGTTTCTGACGGACAAGAAAGCGCCTCTACTGTGATTTCTGTGACAGTCACATCTAATTATCCGCCTGTAAATATCGAAGACCTTCCAGATGTGACCATGAAACAGGGAGAATTGAAGGAGGACGTTTTCAACCTGGATGATTATTTTACAGATCCTGATGGAGATCCACTTTATATGAGCTACGGATATACATACTTGACAATAACGATTCATGATGAATATTCTGTGGATATAAGAGCTGACGGAAACTGGTATGGGACCGAACGTGTTACGTTCAGAGCAAAAAATCCGATAGGGGGGATAGTTGAACAGACGATCAATGTTACGGTCATTCCTGTGAATTATCCGCCTGAAATAAAGGAACTACCTCCCTTCGTCATACACCATGATGAGCCATATGTTTTCGATCTTGAATTTTACATCAACGATCCTGATAACGAAACCCATGAATTAACCATCACTACCTGTAGTCCCGAATATGTCGAGGTAGATAGAACTGAACTGATAATGAATTACCCCGAAAAATTGGGTGATCTAGAAGCTGAATACGAGGTGCCTTTAGAAGTGAAAGTATCTGATGGTATCGAGACCACCTCACAGATCACAACTGTCACCGTGGGTTATCACTATCCCCCAGAACTAGTCATTCCGCTTCACGATGTCGCCTTCAAAGAAAATGAACAATTAATTAACGCTTTCAATCTAGACAACCATTTCATAGATAGACAAGATGACACTATGTATTATTCCTCTGGAAATGACAATATTGAAGTAGTTATCCACGAAAATAGTTCTATTGATTTTTATGCACGTGAGAACTGGAATGGACAGGAATTGATAACCATAAGGGCTACCAACAGTGCAGGAGCATTGATGGAAGACTCCTTGAAAGTCACTGTCCTCCCCGTGAATAATCCACCCATTATATCAGATATACCCAACCAAGAAGGTGAAGTAGGTAGAAGCTGGATATTAGATATGGGGGATTATATATCTGATGTTGATAATGAAACACATGAATTAGAAGTCATGGTTGATGACCCTTATGTAGAAGCCTATGGACATAAACTACTCTTTAATTATGATCAGCCGGGAAATTTCAATGTTACCGTATATGTTTGTGATGGAATAGATACAACTATCGGGAATATCACAGTGTATGTTGAAGAACAAGATTTAGACCGATGGTATACAAACAACATGCTAATCCTTTTGGGGTTGATACCGATTGGGTTGATAGGAGCGGTACTTTACGTGAAAAAAGCCGAATACACCATCGAAGATATCTTCCTCATACACGATTCGGGAGTTCTGATCAATTATATCTCCCGTACTAGAAAGGCTGAAAGAGATGAGGACATACTTGCAGGGATGTTCACCGCGGTCCAAAATTTCGTTGATGATGCCTTTGCTGAAGAAGAGGACGAGGTCCTTAAACGGATGGAATATGGTAATAAGAAAGTTCTCGTCCATAAAGGAGAGAACATAATCCTAGCCGTTTTTATATCCGGTGATGAACCTAAATGGGCATTAGAAGGCATGAAAAATCTAGTTGCTGACATCGAAGAGAGGTATGGATTGAAAGTTAAAGACTGGTCTGGTGATCTTTCAGATATACCCGGTGTAGATGAGATGATGGATGCCTTTAATAAAAGTAGAGGTAAATATAAGCCAGGGGATTGGAGGTAATTTCATGAAAAAACTAGTTGTTGCTCCATGTTATTTATATATGTCTTTACTCTCATGTAAAAATAGTGAGTTCTATGCCGACACAAGAAGAAGTTATCGAAAGGCTTAAAGGTGTTATCGATCCACATACAGGAACAGATGTTCATTCTATGGGTCTGATATCAGACCTAGAAGTTGAAGATGATTCCGTGAGCTTGACTTTTACACCAACTACACCTTTTTGTCCCATGGGTGTTCAATTAGCTGTAAAAATTAAAGAGAACCTTTCATCTATCGAAGGTTTATCTGAAAACGAGGTATATGTCACCATAGAGGGGCATATAAACCAGGATGCCATAAACAAGAAGCTCTCTCCTCTGGAGGAATAGATTGGAGCTACATCCAGACTGTGTGCCCTGTATCTTAAAAAGGGTTCTTTTTGAAGCACGCATTGAAGATCCTTCTAAAGAAAGAGAAGTCGTAGAGAACGTTCTAGATATTTTTCATAACGAGTTCGAAGAAGGTGTTGTTTCCGCTGAGATCGCCACCAAGATACACAAAAAAGTTTACAATATATTGAATACAGACGATCCTTACGCAGAATTGAAAGAAAGAAGTAATATCGTAGCTGAAAAACTATTGCCAAAGGCTGAAAGACTAGTTCAGGAGAAAGGATTTAGAGGGGCTGTTTTGGCTTCCATCGCGGGTAATGTACTAGATTTTGGTTATAAAGATGGGATGAATTCTCCAGAATATCTAGAAAAAGAATTTGAAAATATAGTGGCAGAAGAACTAGGATGGGATGATCTAGACAAGATTGAAGAACTGCTTAAAGAAAGTGAGGATATCTTATTTTTCACGGATAACACCGGTGAAATAGTCTTCGATACCTTATTATTGAAAAAAATTAAAGGTTTTGGAGTCCGTCTCACAGTGGTAGTAAAGGGAGAACCGATATTGACAGATGCAACAATGGATGATGCCCTTCG
Source organism: Thermoplasmata archaeon (assembly GCA_003551065.1). Classification (GTDB taxonomy): domain Archaea; phylum Thermoplasmatota; class Thermoplasmata; order Halarchaeoplasmatales; family Halarchaeoplasmataceae; genus Saliniplasma. The sequence goes on from PULU01000158.1 coordinate 5,465, forward strand.
TTACGGTATCGATAAGATAGCAGATCATCTAGATACTACTAAAACCTATGCTGTTGGTGTGGACTTTTCTAAATTGGGAGATAAATTATTAGAAAAGTTGGAAAATGCTGATCTCATAATTGCAAAAGGTATGGCAAACTGGGAATCATTTTCTGAAAAGGATTACAGACCTATAGCTTTCCTTACCCGTAGTAAATGTGAGCCAGTATCCAATACGATGGGAGTCCCTTATGATGTAAATGTTGCTAAATTATTTGAGTGATGAATAGCGGTAACCTGACAAAGTTTCTGAAACGACTGTCCATGGTTTCATCATCCTATCCGATATGGATATGACTTCATCTGCCCATTTATAAACTGGGCTTACAAAGTCACCAGAAGGGAATCCACCTATAATCACTATATAATCTTTGGTTCTAGAGAGAACCTTAGATGGATCTTTTATCTTTCCTTTGGGGGACATCACTATCTTTTCACCTACTTCGTCTTGGATAGCTTCCATCAATGTCTGTTCAGAGAAAAGAACCCCAGAGATATTATGTCCCTGGACAGTCCGGATTATCATCTTTTTGAATTCTTTTAATCTATCCGGTACTTCCGCATCGGCTTCGAATCGGAAAACCTTGTTCTCCCGGGTATGAACTATGGTTCTGATCTCTCTTTCTTCAGCTAAACTGCAATTCTGAGCTAAAAGTAAAGAAAAATGAATTAAGTCGGGTCGGGAGTTATCCAGTTCTATATCCTTAGGACCAGTCTTCATCATACAATCAGCTAAAACTATTGTTAACATTTTATCTCCACTCGATTTTATTTATCTCTTCTTTTTCTAAACCGATCTTTATCTCACGAACTATCCTTCTATCTGTAGAAAAATCATACAGGACCAAGTTCGAATGTTTGGGATAAGATATAAATGAGTTCGTAGCAGATACGATTCGTAAAGCTATCTCCAAATTTTTGAATTTGATGTCTTTATTTACGATGGTTTTCTGCAATCCGAGTTTAAAATCGTCGTTATCTCTTTCTATGAAAAAACCCCCTTTTTAGTCCCACAACATAACTGCAAGCTAGAGTGAAAATAAACCTTGGTCGAAATGATATCTTCAATTCCATGATCCTCTAGCATCTGAATAACCCTGTTTTTATCGACCATATAGGTGATAAAGAAAAGTGGTTTTTAGTTTTTTCCATAAGTCTCGTTATATGATATAGGTTCTATACATCAATTGGACTTTATCGCTTCCACTGTTTTCACCACGTCAATAGTTTCTTCTACATCATGCACTCTAAGTATCCTAATATTCTTTTCTGCTGCTAATGACGCAACAGCTAAAGATCCGTAGAGTCTATCTTCAGATGGTTTTTTTAAGATCTCGCCGAGAAAACTCTTTCGAGATGCCCCAATGAGTAATGGGCATCCAAAGGAATTGAACTCTTCCATCCTTTTTAAAATTTCTAGATTATGGTGAAGTTTTTTCCCGAAGCCGATACCTGGATCGAGTATGATTTTATCTCGGTCGATACCTACATCTTCTGCTATCCGTATTCTATCTAAGAAAAATGAAGAGATATCCGTAATAACGTCATCGTAGATAGGGTTTTCCTGCATCGTTTTGGGTTTTCCCTGCATATGCATCATAATTATAGGAACATCGAGTTCTGCAATCTTTTCAGGCATACCTTCAAATCTCAACCCGAAAACGTCATTGACAATATCCGCCCCGGCTTCAACAGCGGATCCAGCAACCTCTGGTTTGTAAGTATCTACACATATAGGGATATCGATCATGGATGAGAGTTCCTCTATCACAGGGATTACTCGTTTTTTCTCTTCTTTTTGAGTTATCCTTTCACTTCCTGGTCTAGTACTTTCACCTCCTATGTCTATGATATCAGCTCCCAAATCCACAATCTCCAATCCCCTCTCAACGGCTTTTTCCTTAATATCAAATCTTCCTCCATCGTGGAAACTGTCAGGAGTAACGTTCAAAACCCCCATGATATCCGTGTTTTTGTCACTCCAGAAAAGTTTTGGTGGTGTATCAAAGTTTTCTATTGCATATTCAATCTCTTGTGCTAGAATATCTAAATTGAAGGGTTGTTCTCTCAACTTCTTTATGGTCCTATTAAATTGGCTGAGAGTGCCCATCATTACGATCTCACTTTTATCCTCAGAAATATTTAGGGCCTCCCAGGATACTGCAGCCTCACCTCCAGAGGACAAAAATTCTTGTTTCACTATATTAGCCGCTTTTGGATCTAAACCTCTAGCATAAATAAGCTTATGTTCAGACTTGGGTGCCATTATCTCTACACCTCTCCTTTCACAACCCATATCTTCGAGGAGATCCCATCTTTCTTTTTTATCTAGATCGGATAAAATCCTAGTTTCGAACATAAGCTAGCATAAGCTTTCTGATTAAAAACATTGTCGATAAATTGATTAGTACTAAATGTATTATTTATATTATGTTTCGAATAAAGCTCCGCAACCGGGGCATTTTTCATCATCTTTATATACTTCAGTACCACATAAAGGACACTCGTAAGTGAAGACTTCCTTTTTAGGCTTCTTGGGAGCGAACTGTTTTATCCTTTCGATAATCGAATCCGGATCATCCGTTTTCAATTCGAATGTTTCGTCATCGACTTGGGAGAGAAGCACTTCCATCTTCTCATCTGTTAACCATCTATCGATATCAAAACCACATCCACTGCATTCCTCATCGGAAGTAGATACCTGTTTTCCACATCTAGGACATTCTACATCTATCTCTTCGTCATTCGCCATGAAGTTCACTCACATAAATACCTTGAAACAGTTTAAGTATTTTGTCATAGTTAACCAATCCATTATCTAGTGAATATAGGTCGTTGAACACCCTCTTTGGAAACGTATATCATCTCTTCATCTTTTTCAGATAATTCTTCTTTTGCCTGTATGAAACCACTCAACCTTACATCTAGAAGATCTATATGGTGTAACGCAACGGCTTCTTCCATCCTAGGACTCCTAGCACTACCCCACTCGTAGTCACCGTGATGAGAGAGTATGATATGTGATATCTTCAAAGCTAACTCCTCGGGGAAACCTGGAAGTTCATCTAAACGTTCTTTTATCAATCTTTCACACATGACCGTATGACCTATGAGTCTAGATTCAGTCGTTAATTCGATGGAGGTCGTCATGATATACTCTTTCACTTTTCCGAAATCATGAAGGATAGCGGCAGTCAATAACAGGTCTTTATCGATGTCGGGATAATTATCGGCAACATGACAAGATAGTACAACATCGTTGAGTGTGTGTTCAAGCAAACCCCCAAGGTAATTGTAACCGTAATTTTTACTGTATGGGCTTTTCTTGAGGGAATCAACGAATTCATCATCTTTCAGAAAAGAATCTACAATTTCTCTACAATGTTCTTCCTCTATCTTGTCAGCATATTCCAAAAGTAGGTCAAACATCTCATCTGGATCTTTCTTAGAACGTTTCAGATAATCTTCGACATCATAAGAGTCATCATCCAGCTTTGTAAGACCATGGAAATGTTCCTTATTGATAAATATCTGGAGATCCCCGTGGTATCGTGAAACTCCGCCCTTTATCTCGATAACGTCACTAATCGTTAAACTATCGTACAAGCTTTGAACTTCTTCCTTATCAGACCCGCCCCAATATACGAGAGTTATATCTCCAGTTTTATCACCGATCTTGAGCTTGAAGAAGTATCCCTTCGTGTATTCACGTAATGATTCTTTATCTCGAACCGCAAAACTATCCTCGATGTCCTTTCCTTCCGTTATATCTTCAACATAAGTATCTTTCAATTTATCACACTGTTCGCACGAAAAATATCTTGATATTTAATAGTGTCGAAGGGTTTATGCTTTGGCTGAAATGAATTTACCTCTTCCTTTATCACCGATGAATTCATTATCTTTGATCAGGAACTCTCCACGGGACATAACATGAACCGGGAACACAGCATTGAAACCTTCGAATGGAGACCAACCCGCTTTAGAATGTAAGTTTTCTCTATCTATGGTTTCTATCTTACGGAAATCCACCATCGTGAGATCTGCATCATAACCTTCTTCTATCTTTCCTTTCTTTGTATTAAGATATCGGCCCGGTTTTTCAGCTATGGTCTCTATAACAGTGGATAAAGAGATATTGCCCATGGATACAGAATGTAAAAGAAGTGGGTACATCGTTTCTACACCGGGTATGCCGGGAGGTGCATCGATAAAGTCCGTTTTTTCATCCTCTAGATGAGGTGCATGATCACTAGCTAAGAAATCGATGTCACCTCTTTCATATGATTCCCAAAGTGCTATCTGATCATTTTGTGTTCTAAGAGGTGGATTGACCTTTCCGAATCCTCCGAGGAAGGCTTCTTCGTTCAAGAATAGATGATGAGGAGTAACTTCTACGCTGAATCCATCAGATAACGCTTCTTGTAATCCCTTTTTTGTAGATATGTGACAAACTCTCTTCGGTCCCTCTGGCAACTCGTTTAAGGAACTTATGGCCTGGACCTCGCTCTCTACAGGTCTGTAATTGTTGTATCCTGGAAGATCAGTGCCAGGTTTATTGAAGTAATCCTCATCTTCACAATGGAAGGCTATCTTTCCACCATTTTTATAGACTTTCCTGATACCATCTTCATGGATCTTCTTTTCTGTACTAGTAGATGATGAAAGATATACTTTAAACAAACCTGTTTTTTCGATCATCGATCCTACATCATCGCCTATCAATGAATAGAGAGCAAAGTCTATACAGGACCGTTCTTCAACCATCTGTAATTTTTTATCGAAGGTATCAGGTGTCAATATCGGAGGATGATTGTTAGGCATATCCGCAACGGTTGTTACCCCTCCAAAGGCCGCTGCTTTGGAGCCCGTATAGAAATCCTCTTTGTCAGTACTACCTGGATCTCGAAAATGTACGTGTAGGTCTATGCCTGCCGGTAGAATTATCTCATCAATCTGTTTGACCTCTACATCTCCCTTGTAATGCTTTTTAACGAAATCTATCTTACCATCTTCTATACCGATATATCTCTTCTTTAACTCTCCATCTATATAGGCCGTCCCATATAATATCATATCAATCCAGCTCCTTTTTGATTATAATTCCATGAGGGTTTTTCTCAGCGAATATTTCACCCTGGAATTTTTCGATCTTACATCCCCCTTCCTGCCAAGTGTTGGGCGGGAGTCCAGCTTTCATACAGGTATGTGATAAGAATTCTTCTTCATTCCAATTGTTTTCTACAGGAACTTGCGGTAGGAGGAGGCCCTTGTAAGGCCCCTTGGAAATTATCAGACCGTCTATGCCGCATGTGACCTTTTCGACTAACTCAGTCGTGTTTTTGTAATCTATCTCATCTGGAGGGGTCAGTAAAGTGACTTCTATCACTACCCTATCTAATTCTTCTTCACTCAAGGATGGGAAACGAGGGTCATCAGTGGCACTTTCAGCAGCTTTCCTTAGAGCTTCTTTTAATTTGAATACCGGTTCGGGATATCCGATACATCCTCTCAGATCTCCTGAGGGATGCCTGTTTATAGTAACGAATACTCCCATCTCTTTTTCGAATCGATCCGGATAACGTAAATTCGGGTAATTATCACCTTTGACCTTCGCTTCGATAATCTTTCTTGCAGCTTTCACAGCCGCTTCACCTTCCTTATCACTGAACATAATATGATGATATAATGTGAAGCGATATTTATTTTATTGGGATACTACAGAATATACAATTCAAGGGAAAACAATATGTAGGATATCTCATTTTTTATACAAAACTCTTAAATCTGACTCATCTATCCACATTCAGATTGGGAAAGTTATTAGATGTGACATATCCCGGAGGTCTAATAAATGGGCACAGAAGAGATCGAATTGATCAGAAGGGCTGAGAAGAAGGCAATTGAAAGAATAGAGAATGCTGAAAAACGGGCAAAATATAAAGTCAAAAAAGCTAAAGAAGATGCAAAACAGCAGAAAGAAGATGAAATATTTTCCCTTAGGAAAGAGATGGATGAAAGGAAGAAAAAGGTCAAAGAGATGACCGATGCAGAAGCGTCTCAGATAAAAAAAGAAGGGGTAGAAGAAGCAAAAAAAATACGTGAAATCACTAAAAGAAATATAGATGAAGCCGTTTCACATGTTCTAGATAGAGTAAGGGAGGTATAAAGATAATATTCCCAGAACGGATGAAGGACCTGACGATAATCGTTCATCAAGATCATGTTGACGATTTGATTGAATCTCTTCACGATAGAGGGATGGCAGAGATATCCCAGGTGGATAGGGATCCAGGTGTGAGTGACTTAGTTGAAAGGAAAGGTATCCATGAGTCTATAAAAAAATTTACGGAATATGAGATGAAGATATCCTCTATACTTGATATCTTCGATAGATTGGAACCCGAAAGAGGCATCATCGAGGAGTTCCTATCTCCGGATGAAGTAAAAAAAATAGATAGAAGAAAAATTGACAGCGAAAGGTTATTTTCAGAGATCAATGAAACATTCCAAGATCATGGAGATGAGATATTAAAACTAGATGAGAAACTCTCTGAGATCGAGAAGAAAATTCAGGATATTAAAAAGAAAAGAGAGAGTGTAGAATATCTTTCTCAAATCGAAGATGAAGTAGAACTGTCATTATTTGGCAAATCTAGTTTTTCGGTGATCGAAGCTGGTATAACAAAAGACCCAAGGGAATTCATAAAAAGGATAAAAGAACTCGGATCATATTTTTACCAAGTCGAACAGATAGAGATAGATGATGAAGATAGATATATCGTCCTAGCTGGAACCCATACCAGGGATGAAATAGAATTTCAAAAGATATCTAGGCAGACCGAAGTCAGACCTTTAGACTTGGAGGGTATAAAGGGTACGCCAAAGAGGGCTTTAAAAAAATTAGATCTGAAGATAATAGAACTGAAAGATTCTCGGGATAAGATCATTGAAAAATTAAAAGATTTCAAAGATGAACATGAGATAGAATATCGTGTTCTAAAAGAAGAATTAGATATACATAGAGAGAAAAAAGAGGTACTTCAAAGATTTGGGGATACGGACCATACTACTGTATTGAAAGGATGGGTATTAGATAAGGACTCTGAGAAAGTCGAGAAGATGGTCGAAGATATCACAGAGGGATATGCCGAAGTAGTATTTGAAGAGCCGGAAAATCCTAGTATAGTACCTACCAAATTAGATAATCCACGTTTTATCAAGCCTTTCGAAGTTTTGACCAACATGTTCGCTCCTCCGAAATATGACGAGATCGATCCGACGTTCATATTGGCTCCTGCCTTCGTCATCTTTTTTGGGACCATGTTGGGAGATGCTATATACGGACTCTTGATAACCCTTACCTCGTTACTTTTGATCAAAGGGATAGGGAGGATAGACGAAAGTGTGAGAAACTTTTCTCTAGTATTACTAGGCACTGGATTGAGCACGATGATACTAGGGATATTGCAAGGTGGTTATCTAGGACCGGCTCAGGATACCCACACAAATCTATTTGGAAGGTTGGGATTGGATTTTATAAATGATCTAGCCGTACTCGAAACATTGGAAGGAGAAGGGCCTCTCACATTACTCATAATCTCCCTCGTTATCGGTTTGTTCTATCTGAACACAGGCATATTCCTTCAGTTCATCAATTACCTAAAAAAGAAGAAATATGGGAATATCCTAAAAGAGAATCTTTCCTGGTGGACTCTTCAACCCGGTGGTTTCATACTTATATCTGGTTTACTGTTCGAATGGTTTGATTTCACGAGTGCACAATACACTATAGCCTGGGGTCTTACTGGTGTAGGTCTTGTACTGCTGGTATTACGTGCCAAAGGTCTCTCATTCTTCGAGATCACCGGATTCCTTGGCGATTTCTTGTCATTCTCCAGGATCCTTGCCTTAGGTCTTGCCACATCAGGTATAGCTCTTACAGTAAACGTACTAGCTGATCTGATCTCTAGTCCAAGTGTAACCCTTCCCTTTGCCCTTTTATTATTGGCAGCCGGTCTTGTTATCACAATCAAAGGTCTATTAGATTCTAGTATCGTTCCAAAAAGTTTAGGCCTCATCTTACTACTCATAGGTTTTGCTGGATTCCTTGGTTACCGAGGATATATAGATCCGAGGACTCCTTTCTATGTATTCGGGATCGTGGTAGCAATCGGTGGCCATCTCATGAATGCAGTCCTTCAAGCCCTTGGGGCATTCGTGCACTCTCTGAGATTACAATACGTAGAATTCTTCGGTTACTTCTACGAAGGTGGAGGTTCAAAATATACGCCATTCATGGCTGAACGCAAGTATTCTAAAGTCGAAAGAAATGAAGCTTTTGATAGGGAGGAGGTAACATGAAGGATAAGAGAATCTTATTAGCTGTTCTTTCGACGATCTTTCTTCTTTTCATCTTGACCAGTCCATTAGTTATCTCCTTTTCTGGTCGATCACACGAAGCAGTGGATATCTCATATCAAAATTTTGAAGAGATAGAACCGATGGATATCGAAGAGGAAAATGAAACATGGAAGGTTATGATACTCGTTGAGGAGTATGGCATGTTTAGATACTCAGGAGAAAATGTAACCCGGTATATTACCGATATTGATGGTGAAGATATCTCATTCTCATTCAGAACGAAGAATATCTCTTACGAAGGTGAAAAAGACATCCAAGTCAATTGGACATACGAGAGTGATGATGAGATAGATCACCATAATTATACTCTAGACAGCTATTCCATAGAAGATCTAAATGAGGAAGAAGGTTTGCAACAAAGCAACCATACCTTCTCCGAGGGGAGTTACAATATCACTTTATCCATGAAATTTGGAGATATAATAGTGGAAGACTATGTGAGACTTGAAGTGGAAATAGACCAAAGAGGGACCTATCTAACCGCTATCGGTGCCGGCCTAGCTGTTGGTATAGCAGGTATGGGAGCAGGAGTAGGAGTAGGTATAGCAGGGTCGGCAGGTGCGGGAACGATCGCTGAGAAACCCGATAAATTTGGAAAGTGTCTAGTATTCCAGGCTCTACCGCAAACACAAGCGATATATGGTCTGCTCATTGCAGTCTTACTTTTACTGTTCACAGGAGTCCTTGGAGGCGACGAATTCGTATCTCTTCCAGTCGGTATAGCCTCGCTTGGTATAGGCCTAGCTGTAGGAGTAGCTGGTTTATCAGCCATAGGACAGGGGATAGCTTCATCTGGAAGCATCGCAGCATACAGTGAAGATGAAGAATTATTTGGGAAAGGGATGGTATTCTCCGTGCTTCCGGAAACACAGGCGATATATGGACTGCTGATAGGTATATTGATAATGGTATTTACCGGACTACTTGGAACAGAGATAGCTCCTGACTTATTGGGAGATAAAGCCCTAGGAGTAAGTTTGATCACCATCGGATCCGGTTTAGCGGTAGGAGTAGCTGGTCTTTCCGGCATAGGACAGGGCATAGCCTCTGGTGCAGGGATAGGTAGTGTTGCAGATAGAGAAGAATTCTTTGGAAAAGGTATGGTCTTTTCCGTGCTTCCGGAAACCCAGGCCATCTACGGACTACTCGTTGCCATTTTATTATTAGTGTTTTCCGGGCTGCTTGAAGGTGATGTGATAGAAGGCTTGAGTGGGGTCTCGGGTATTGGATTGAGTTTGGTGGGTATCGGGGCAGGTTTATCCGTCGGTATCGCTGGCCTTTCCGGTATTGGACAGGGCATAGCTTCTGCCAGCGGGATAGGTTGTGTTGCCGAGGATGAAGAATTGTTCGGTAAAGGGATGGTGTTCTCCGTGCTTCCGGAAACCCAAGCGATATATGGACTTCTAATAGCCATATTATTGATGGTGTTTTCCGGTCTTCTAGGTGGGGAAGTCATAGATGGGATGCAAGGAATATCTGGATTGGCAGTAGGTCTCATCGCTGTAGGTGCAGGCTTATCTGCCGGTATCGCGGGTTTATCAGGTATAGGACAGGGGATAGCTTCTGCAAGCGGGATAAGCAGCGTAGCTGAAAAAGAAGAACTGTTCGGTAAAGGGATGGTATTCTCAGTACTTCCGGAAACTCAGGCTATATATGGACTTCTTATCGCGATATTGTTGATGGTGTTCTCCGGTCTTTTAGGTGGGGAAGTCATAGACGTGATAAAAGGTAACACAGGTATAGGACTAGGACTGATCGGGATCGGAGCAGGATTGGCTGTTGGAATAGCCGGACTTTCAGGTATAGGACAGGGGATAGCTTCTGCAAGTGGGATCGGTAACGTTGCTGAAAAAGAGGAACTATTCGGAAAAAGTATGGTATTCTCAGTACTTCCGGAAACTCAGGCTATATACGGTCTTCTAGCCGCTATACTGTTGATGATCTTCTCTGGTTTACTAGCTGGCGAAGTCACTGGAGGTATGGAAGGAAGATCTGCGATATCCTTGGGATTGATAGGTATAGGAGCAGGATTGGCTGTAGGACTGGCAGGTTTGTCAGGGATAGGACAGGGCATCGCATCTTCTGGAGGTATAGGATGTATGGCAGAGGATGAAAACTTATTCGGTAAAGGGATGGTTTTCTCCGTGCTTCCGGAAACCCAAGCGATATATGGACTTCTAATAGCCATATTATTGATGGTGTTCTCCGGTCTTCTAGGTGGAGAAGCTATGGAGATGATGGAGGGAAATACAGGGATAGGTTTAGGTTTGGTGGGTATCGGGGCAGGTTTAGCTGTCGGTATTGCAGGACTTTCAGGTATAGGACAGGGTATCGCATCCGCCGGGGGGATAGGCAGTGTAGCTGAAAAAGAGGGGTTATTCGGTAAAGGGATGGTTTTCTCAGTACTTCCGGAAACCCAGGCTATATATGGTCTGCTAGTGGCTATTCTTCTGATGGTCTTCTCAGGACTTTTAGTAGGTGAAGCTGTGGATGGTATGGTCGGGAATACAGCCCTTGCATTGGGTTTCGTCGGAATAGGTGCAGGACTAGCCGTTGGGATGGCAGGACTTTCGGGTATAGGACAGGGTATCGCATCCGCCGGGGGGATAGGTAGTGTGGCTGAAAACGAAGATCTGTTCGGTAAAGGGATGGTATTTTCCGTACTTCCTGAAACCCAGGCTATATATGGTCTCCTGATAGCGATATTGTTGATGGTGTTTTCCGGTCTTATCGGCGGTGAGATCATAGAAGAGATGGTAGGACCTACTGGATTGACATTAGGACTCATCGCTATCGGAGCTGGTTTGTCAGTAGGAGTAGCAGGTCTATCTGGTATAGGTCAAGGTATAGCTTCATCTAGTGGTATCGGAAGCGTCTCTGAAGATGAAGAATTATTCGGTAAAAGCATGGTTTTCTCAGTACTTCCTGAAACCCAGGCTATCTACGGTTTATTGGTGGCGATATTATTGATGATTTTCAGCGGTTTCCTCGGACAACCTGAGTTCATGGATGAACCTTATCATATCCAGTTGTTCATTGGATTGGTCGGAATAGGTGCAGGACTGGCAGTTGGCGTGGCAGGACTTTCGGGTATAGGTCAAGGTATAGCTGCTGGAAGCGGGATAAGCATAGTCGCTGATGATGAAAGCATGTTTGGTAAAAGTATGGTCTTCTCAGTACTCCCAGAAACCCAGGCTATATACGGATTGTTGATCGGTATATTACTTATGGTTTTCAGCGGTATGCTCGGAGGTGGATATCCTGAAGAGGCTGGGATCTATATGGGGATAGCAGCCGTGGGTGCAGGGCTCGCTATAGGTATAGCCGGTGTTTCGGGGGTCGGACAGGGTATAACATCTAGTTCTGCGATCTCTGCAGTATCTCGAAGAGAAGATACCTTCGGCAAAGGCATGATATTTAGTGTCATGTCCGAAACTTTCGCGATATTCGGTCTGTTGATAGCCATATTCATAATCGTTTTCCTTGGATTTATGTGATATAAGATGAGATGATAACATGCCTATGAAAAAAATAATCAAGAAGATAAAAGAGGATACTAAGAATAAAGTAGATGACATTCTATGGAGGGGGGAGAAGAAAGCTGAAGAGATCAAAAATCAGATAGATAAGGAAAAGGAACATAAGCTGGATCAGATCAAGAAGGAAAAGGGGAGGGAGATCAAAACCATGAAGAACATGATCTTGTCCCAGGCTAAACTTGAAGCAAAGAAAAAGAAGTTAGAGATCCGAGAGGAGATGATAACTGAAGTACTAGACAGGGCTAGGGAAGAAATTGAACAGATGGATCCTGAAGAGTACAAGATATATCTTCAAGAATCAATAGAAAGGGCAGATGAAATATTCCATGGAAAGATAACTTTGAGGTGCAATAAAGAGGCGGAAAGATTGGTCGATGAATTAGCCTTTGATACAGATCCAGATATCGAAGTGAAGGCTGATCTAGATACCATAGGTGGTATAAAAGCAGAATCTGAAACAGGTTCTATAGATTTTACATTCGAGGCAAATCTAGAAAGGTTGAAAAAGGAACTAAGGAAAGAGATCTCTCAGATATTGTTTAAAGAGGAGGATTAGAAGGTGCTGGAAGAGCTAATAGATACTTTAGGATTACCCGCACTGGTCCTGATAATTGTTGGAGTAGCCCTACTCATAGTAGTTATATTGCTCATGAGTTATTTCAATGCCATACTTACGATTATCAATTTTACATATCCCAATGCTAAACTTCGTGCCATCGGGAACCCTTACGTGAAGATCGAAGAGATCAATAGATTGATCGAGAGCACCAGTCTAAATGAGATCCTTTCAAAACTGCGGGATAAAGATTATGATCTCCCAAAAGAAATTGAAAGCGGTGACCTAACTGATATCGAGAGAAAACTTGAAGAAAACCAAGTATCATCTATAAAGAAAGCGTATAAGTCCGTGCCTTCAGAAGTAAAACCTTTCATGAACAAGTGGCTGATGAGATATGATATCAAGATGGTCAAAAGAGCTATCAAAGGTAAATCTAGAGGGGTAGAGGGAGAAAAGTTAGCTGAAAGATTGATACCTGTAAAGGAGATTGACGAAGAGAAGATAGAGGATATCAAATCAGCTAGAGATAAAGGTGAATTGATCTCGATATTCAGCGATACTCGCTTCGGTAAAGTAATTCAAGGTATGGAAGATGAAGACGATTATTTCAAATTGGATATCAAGCTTGATAAGTTCCTATTCGAAGAATTGAAAAGAGCTGTGAGGAAGATAGGTAGTGAGGAGAAAACATCTATCCGATTTTTCTTCGGTAATTATACAGATATATTGAATCTTAAAACGATCATAAGAGGGTTAAAAGAAGGTATGGATGAAGAGATATTGAAAGAAGCGCTCCTACCCTCTGGAAGAGAACTAGAAGAATGGAAATTAAACAATATGATAGAATCGGGTAGTATAGAAGAAGCTCTAGTTGAACTCGAAGGGACGAGTTACGATGACCTGAAAGATGTTGGCTCTGAGGATACTCAGTTTGCTATTGAAAAACTTCTCGATAAAAAACTTTTAAAATTGGTATCGGAGATATACAGTCGGAAGATACTAACAATAGGACCATTGTTGAAATATCTAGTTGCTAAAGACATGGAGTTGAGAAACCTTAAGATAGTGCTGAGAGGTAAAGTCGAAGGTTTAGATACAGATAAGATAAAAGATATGTTGGTCATGGAGGATGTGTGATGAGAAAAAAAGTAGTCGTAGTCGGTAAAGAGGATATGTCTTTGGGTTTTTCACTAGCCGGTGTAGATGAGGCTTATACTCCTGACGATGAATACCAGACCATCAAACTGATGGAAAAATTGGCCGGATCTCCCAATATAGGTGTAGTCTTATTGTCAGAACGTATTGCAGAAAGTATCAGAGAAGAACTTGATAGGATATCCGAGAAAAAGGAACTATATCCTGTGATTATCGAGATCCCTGACAAGGATCCATTGACAGATAAAAAAGATCCATTGAATAAAAAGATAAGAAGAGCAGTTGGAATAGATATAACGTCAGAAGAGGTATGATATCGTGATAAATGAAGCTGAAGAAAGTATCAAGAAGATCTCAAAACCTAAAAAAGGTGAAGAAGGAAACATAATCAAAGTAGCTGGTCCGGTGGTTCAAGCTGAGAACCTACGCGGTGCTGAGATGTACGAAGTGGTTCATGTTGGTGAGGAGGGTCTGATCGGAGAAGTCATCGAACTAGAGGAGGATGTAGCGACGATCCAGGTTTACGAGGAGACTGGGGGTGTGAAACCAGGTGAGAAAGTTGTTAGAACCGGTGAACCACTTTCTGTGGAACTCGGTCCGGGATTGATAACCGAGATATACGATGGTATCCAGAGACCTTTGGATATGATCAAGGACGAGACAGGAGACTTTATCAAAAGAGGTGTTGATGTCTCACCTTTAGAACATGAAAAAAAGTGGGAGTTCAAACCATCTGTGGATAAAGGGGATGATGTTTCCACGGGAGATATATTGGGGACCGTTCAAGAAACAAACGTAGTTGAACACAAGGTTATGATTCCACCTGATAAAGAAGGGACCGTAAAGGAGATCGTAGATCAAGGTGAATACACAATAGATGATACTATCGCAGTTATTGAAGATGATGATAAAGAGTTTGAGATCACCATGGTTCAAAGATGGCCCGTAAGGATAGGGCGACCGATAGCTGATAAAAAGGCTCCTGGAGAATTGTTGATAACAGGTCAGAGAGTTTTAGACACATTCTTCCCTCTAGCTAAAGGTGGAACTGCAGCTATACCTGGGGGGTTCGGAACCGGTAAAACGGTAATCCAGCACCAGTTGGCTAAATGGTCCGATGCAGATATCGTCGTTTACGTGGGATGTGGAGAAAGAGGTAACGAGATGACCGAGGTTTTGAGAGATTTCCCTGAACTGGAAGACCCAAGAACCGGAGAACCACTGATGAAAAGGACGATCTTGATAGCCAATACTAGTAACATGCCCGTGGCTGCAAGGGAAGCATCGGTTTATTCAGGTATCACCCTTGCAGAGTATTACAGAGATATGGGTTACAATGTCGCTCTCATGGCAGATTCTACTTCACGTTGGGCAGAGGCTCTCAGAGAGATATCCGGAAGGTTGGAAGAGATGCCCGGTGAAGAAGGATATCCAGCCTATCTAGCATCAGAACTTGCTGCTTTCTATGAAAGAGCAGGTATCTGTGAACTTCACGGCGGTCGAGAAGGTTCAGTTTCTGTTATCGGTGCAGTAAGTCCCTCGGGTGGTGACTTTTCAGAACCGGTCACCCAGAATACTTTAAGGATCGTACAGGTCTTCTGGGCCCTAGACACTGAACTTAGAAATAAAAGACATTTCCCGGCGATCAACTGGTTGAAATCTTATTCATTATATCTCGATCAAGTTGCAGAATGGTGGGGGGATAATGTCAACGAGAACTGGCATACTTTGAGAAGAGAGGGGATGAAACTCTTGGAGAAAGAAGATGAGTTACAGGAGATCGTTCAACTTGTCGGTCCAGACGCTTTACCTAGATCGGATCAATTCGCACTACAGGCTGCTAGAGTTTTAAGAGAGGATTTCCTACAGCAGAATGCTTTCCATGACGTTGATACATACTGCGAACCTGAGAAGCAGTTCAGGATGCTCCAGATAATGATGGAATTCCATGACAGAGGTATGAAGGCTCTTGAAGAGGATGTAAAAGTTGATGATTTAGCCGATATGGAAGTTTTAGAGAAATTGAGCCGGATGTCGAATGTTCCGTCTGATAAATGGGAAGAAAAGTACGGAGATATCGAGATGCATATGAACAAAGAATTTGACGAACTGATGGAGGGATGAAGAATGGTAGAAGATATATCTAAAAGGACTGAATATCGAAATGTTGTAGAAGTTTCAGGACCTCTCATGGTTGTTGAGGGTATCAGTGATGTAGCTTACAACGAAATAGCAAAGATCAAACTCCCCAGCGGCGAGGAAAGATTAGGCCAGGTATTAGAAGCCCGATCTAACAGAGCTATCATCCAGGTTTTCGCAGGTACAAGAGGTCTTGACACGGATCAGACCTCAGTTCAATTCACCGGAGAGGTCATGAAATTTGGTGTTTCTAGAGAATTGCTTGGCAGGGTTTTCAACGGTATCGGTGAACCTATAGATGATAGTCCAGATATCATCCCTGAAGAGCGAAGAGATATCAATGGTGATCCAATAAATCCATCTGCCAGAGAGTTCCCTAGAGAGTTCATCCAAACCGGGCTTTCGACTATAGATGGTATGTTCACACTAGTTAGAGGCCAGAAACTTCCGATGTTCAGTGCCAGTGGTCTTCCACACAACAATGTCGCAGCCCAGATCGCAAGGCAAGCTAAAGTTTTAGGTGAGGAAGAAGAGTTCGCTGTTGTCTTCTGTGCCATGGGTATAACTTCTGAGGAAGCGAATTTCTTCATCAACGATTTCGAAAGGACCGGTGCCTTGGAAAGGGCAGTTTTATTTTTGAACCTTGCAGATGACCCAGCCATCGAGAGAACTATCATCCCGAGGTTGGCACTAACGGCTGCCGAGTACCTTGCTTTCGACGAAGGGATGCAGGTCTTGGTGATATTGAGTGATATGACGAATTATTGTGAAGCCTTGAGAGAGATAGCTGCCGCTAGAGAAGAAGTACCCGGTAGGAGAGGTTATCCAGGATATCTATATACTGATCTAGCCAGCATTTATGAAAGGGCAGGACGTATCTTGAATAGGGAAGGTTCAATAACCATGATACCTATCCTAACCATGCCTGATGATGATATAACACATCCTATACCTGATCTTACTGGATATATCACTGAGGGGCAGATCGTTTTCTCTAGAGAACTCCACAGAAAAGGTATACGGCCGCCGATCACTCCCGATGGTTCATTGTCAAGATTGATGCAGCAGGGTATCGGAGAAGAAAGGACCAGAGAAGATCACTCTGACGTGAGTAATCAGCTTTACGCCGCATACGCAGAGGGGAATGAATTAAGAGATCTAGTAGCAGTGGTCGGTGAAGAGGCACTCAGTGAAAGAGATAGGACTTATCTAAAGTTTGCAGAAGAATTCGAAGAAAGGTTCATCGCACAAGGAGGAGATGAGGACCGTTCGATAGATGAAACACTAGATCTAGCATGGGAACTTTTAACGATAATACCAAAAAGAGACCTCAAGAGGATCGACGAAAGGTTCATCGATAAATATTATCCTGGATGAGTTCTAACGAGTTAAAAATTCACCAAGTTATCTCGAACTCTATGTATTGATCCCCTTCTACTGGACAGGATATATGTTCAATCTCACCATCTAGTTCTAGCAGCTCTACGTCCTTTTCAAGACTACCCTGAAAGTAATTACAAACGTGACTATTAACCGGAAAACCATCATACCTGATGACTGCTCTGCCTTCTTCATCCCATTCAGTCAGCTTTATACTTCCAAAATTGTAAACTTTTTCCCAGTTGTCTTCAGCTTTCTCGATAAGTTCTTTTAGTCCTTGGGCTACTGTTAAATATTCAAGATGTCCCAAGCTATCGGTTATATGGCGTCCTATTTCTCTAGATCTTGGTACATCTTTTAAATCGTTACCAAAAAGTTCTTCGATGATCTCAAAGAAATCTACAACCATATCATATTCGACCCATTCTTTTTCATCGAAATCTCTTTTTGAAGTGATATCCTTTTCTTCGACCTTGTTCCAAAATTCCTCAAGACCGAGTTTTCCTTTTTTCTTTTCCAAATATTCTGTTATATTTATGACATGTGTACCCTTCACTTTTCTATCCATTTCCAACCCTCTTTTGATTGTATAGTCCCAATATATTAATCAATATTTAAATTTCCCGCTAATTTTTTTAAATCCTCTTAAGCGGCTTACTGAGATGTCTTCTAGCGGAAACAGGGGTTTCGTACCATCCTTCATTCAGTTCTCTATCGACTTCCTTTGTCTGGATGTCATCTTCAGATGCTTTAGTACTGCACTTTTTACATCTGAATCCTGCATCTTTACCGATGGAAGACATGTTTTTTCCACATTTAGGACAGACCGGATTACCTACCTTCACTTTATTATCTTCCAGATGAAGTATCTTCATCTTCTCTATATTGATAGTGACCGGATCTTTTCTGACCCCTCCATATAATTCTACGACATCCCCTAAAATCAATCTGTTGACGATCTCTCGGAAACCTTTAGTCGGCTCATAGGCTGCAGCTGTCAAAGAGTTACCATCCTCGTCAGATATTTCAAAAAAGATGTGTCCTCCTTTTATCGAATAGGGTTCCTTTGCCACTGTGCCCATGAGCTTAACAGATATCCACGGTCTCACATCCCCAATTTTTGCTGGCTGGATATGATCGTCCGTACCCTGATTAGTATGAAATATAATCCACCTATCAGGTTCTTCAGTGTCTATGATATCCAAGGCCCGTTTGAGTTCCTCTGGATCTTCGCCTCTAACTCCATACAGAACAGGGCATGGAGAATTTGGGTCGATCACAGATGCATCTTCATCATGATCATAACTGTCGAAAGAACTCCTTATGAGCTCATCGATCTCTTTGACCTCTTGA